>DASSQZ010000225.1:0-50768 GCA_035702105.1 Myxococcales bacterium
AGGCCGAAGATGGCGATGGAGATGAGGTAGCCGATGAAGAAGTAGCTCTCCAGGCAGGAGAAGGCGAGGGTGGAGAAGAACACCACCATGAAGATGTTCCACATGCCCTTCTGCGCGTACTGCGTGCAGATCTCCACCACCCGCTTGGAGTCGGTGATCGACGCCTTGGTGGCGCCCTCCAGCTTGATGTTGGCCTTGATGAACTCCACCGCCCGGTAGGCGCCGGTGGAGACCGCCTGGGTGGAGGCGCCGGTGAACCAGTAGATGACCGCGCCGCCGGTGATGAGGCCGAGCAGGAAGGGAGCGTAGAGGATGCTGAGGAGGTCCATGTTCCTCGTCAACCCCTCGGTCAGCACCATGATGATGGAGAAGATCATGGTGGTGGCGCCCACCACTGCCGTGCCGATCAGCACCGGCTTGGCGGTGGCCTTGAAGGTGTTGCCGGCGCCGTCGTTCTCCTCGAGGAAGTGCTTGGCCCTCTCGAAGGAGAGGTCGAATCCGAAGTCCTTCTTCACCTCCGCCTCGATGCCGGGCAGCGTCTCGATCACCGAGAGCTCGTAGACCGACTGGGCGTTGTCGGTGACGGGGCCGTAGCTGTCGACCGCGATGGTGACCGGACCCATGCCGAGGAAGCCGAAGGCGACCAGCCCGAAGGCGAAGACCGCGGGCGCGAGCATGTGCGCGGAGAGGCCCTGCGTCGAGACGAGGAAGCCGAGGCCCATCAGCACCATGATGACGAGGCCCATCCAGTACGCGGAGAAGTTGCCGGCGATCAGGCCCGAGAGGACGTTCAGCGACGCGCCGCCCTCGCGCGACGCGGTGACGACCTCCTTGACGTGCGCGCTGCTCGTCGAGGTGAAGACCTTGACCACCTCCGGGATGATCGCGCCCGCGAGCGTGCCGGCGGTGATGATGAGCGACAGCTTCCACCACATGGTGGTGTCGCCGCCCAGCTCGGGGATGATGAGGTAGCTGATCACGAAGGTGAGCGCCACCGAGACGATCGAGGTGAGCCACACCAGGAAGGTGAGCGGCGCCTCGAAGTTCATCTTGTCGGCGGCGGCGTAGCGCGCCTTGGCGATGGCCTCGTTGACGAGATAGGACCCGACCGAGGCGATGATCATCATGATGCGCATCGCGAAGATCCACACCAGCAACTGGACCTGGACGGAGGGCTCCTTCACCGCGAGCAGGATGAAGCTGATCAGCGCCACGCCGGTGACGCCGTAGGTCTCGAAGCCGTCGGCGGAGGGGCCCACGCTGTCGCCCGCGTTGTCGCCGGTGCAGTCGGCGATGACGCCGGGGTTGCGGGCGTCGTCCTCCTTGATGTTGAAGACGATCTTCATCAGATCGGACCCGATGTCGGCGATCTTGGTGAAGATGCCGCCAGCGATGCGCAGCGCCGAGGCGCCCAGCGACTCGCCGATGGCGAAGCCGATGAAGCAGGGTCCGGCGTAGTCGGCCGGGATGAAGAGCAGGATGCAGAGCATCATCAGCAATTCGATGCTGATCAGCATCGTGCCGATGGACATGCCCGCCTTGAGCGGAATGGCGTAGGTGGGGAAGGGCTTGCCCTTGAGCGAGGCGAAGGCGGTGCGCGAGTTGGCGAAGGTGTTCACCCGGATGCCGAACCAGGCCACGCCGTAGCTGCCGCCGATGCCGAGCAGGCTGAAGACGACGATGACGATCACCTTGGTGGCGTCGAAATGGCGCAGCCATCCGAAGTAGATCACCATGATGGCGCCGATGAACGCCTCGAGGATGAGGATGAACTTGCCCTGGGTGATCAGGTAGGTCTTGCAGGTCTCGTAGATCAGCTCCGAGACTTCGAGCATGCTCCGGTGCACGGGCAGCTTGCGGAGCTGGGAGTAGATGCTCATCCCGAACGCCAGCCCGACCGCGCAGACGATGAGGCCGATCAGGAGCAGGTTCCTGCCCGACATGCCGAGGAACCGGACGCTTTCCAGATCCGGCAGGATGAGCTTCGCTTCGTCGGCGCGGGCGGCGGGGGCGAGCGCGAGGATCGCGAGAGCAGCCAGGGAGCGTCGGATGGTGTTCAGCATGAAGGCAAGACTCCAACCTGTCGGGAGCGAGTTTTCGGGCGGCGCAAAATAGAGTGATTCGCCTCCTCAAGTAAAGGCCCAAGACGCCGCACCCACGCCCGAAACGCAGGCACGCCGGGGCTTCGGGGAAGTCCCCCGGCGGCCTCGGCGTGCTTCCGCGCTGATCGGGCGGTTTTTCAGTTCCGCGCGGTGACCGTCCTGGCGGTAGCCGCCTCGCGCGAGAGGGCGGCGAAGCTGATGTTTCCGAACCCGCTCTGGTTGCAGGCGAACATGATGCGCTTGATCACCTTGAAGGGGATGTGGCGGTCCGCCTGCACGTTGACCAGGCCGCGGAACGGGTGATCCGGGTCGTTGGCGTGGATCTCGTCGTAGCGGCGGCGCTCGTCGCGCAGCGCGTCCTCCAGCGCGGGCACGTTTAGCACGTCCCCCCTGGCCAGGTCGCCGGTGGCGACGAGCAGCCGCCCGTCGAAGGTCACGGCGTCTGCGGAGATCGAGATCACCGGCGCCCGCTCCAGCTGCGCGCCGTGGTACGCGTCGGGCAGCTTGATGTCCTTGTTCAGGTAGAGCACTTCGCCGTTGGCGCTGAAGTTCATCAGGAGGAAGATGACGATGATGGTCATCACGTCCACCAGCGACGTGAGCGTGAGCGCGGCGTAGACGCCCCGCTTTCCCCTGACGAACCTCTTGCCGAAGACCTTGCTCTGCGCAATCCGGTCGCAGGGCCGCTTTCCCGGCGTGACGATGGCCATGTCCCTCTCCCCTAGTTCGCCGGCGCAACGGTCACGTTGCGCAGTTGCTCGCCCATCGCCGTGTCCACCGTCTCCACCAGGTCCGCGTACGCGACCGAGTCCTCCGGCTGCACGGTGATGGCGGTCTGCTCCGGCAGGCTGGTCTTCAGGGTCTTGAGCTTCTCCTGCAGCGTCTTGCGGTCGAAGGCGCCGTTGACCTTGGGAATGTCGATGTTGGCCCCCGCCATGGTGAGCTGGTAGCCCTTCTCGCCCAGCCCGAGCCTGACGTCGATGGTGTTCTCCACCTTCTGCTGCGGGTCCTGCGGCCCTCCGCTGGAAGCGACCTGCAACCCGGCGATCTGGGTCCAGACCGCGGTGATGAGCAGGAAGGAGATGCAGCAGGAGAGCAGGTCGATGAAGGGCACGAGGTTGAGCTCGGCGTCGAGCGCCTTCTTGCCGCCTTTTCCGGTGTGTTCCTGGGGTGCCGCGCCAGCCATGGACGTCTCCGTTCTGGGTTTCTGGGGACACGAATCGCGGCTCCGCCGCTCATCATGTCCCCGACGGGGCCTACTGCTGCGGCAGGTTGGCGGGGATCCGCATCTTGTCCTTGTTGGCCACGATCAGGTTCAGGACGCCCACCGAGGTCTCGTTGATGTCGTCGATCATGTGCTGGGTGCGGCCTTGCAGGAGCGAGAAGGCCACCAGCGAGGGGATGGCGACGATGAGGCCGAAGGCGGTGCAGTTCATGGCCTCGGCGATGCCGTCCGAGAGCACGCGCGCCTTCTCGGAAGCGTCCACGCCGGCCACGCCGGCGAAGCACTGGATGAGGCCGATGATGGTGCCGAGCAGGCCCACCAGGGTGGCCACGTTGCCGATCATCGCCAGGTAGCCGGTGCGCTTCTCGATGCGCGGCATCTCGCGCAGCGAGGCTTCGTCCATGGCCGCCTGCACCTCGTCCTCGCCCTTGGGCACGTTGATGAGCCCGGCCTTGACGATGTTGGTGAGCGGCGTCGCCTTCTGGCCGGCGGTGTAGCTGATGGCCTTGTCCAGGTCACCATTGAAGATGTGCGTCTTGAGCCCGCGCAGGAACTGTTCCTTGTCCACGCTGGCGCCGAAGAACAGCACCTGGATGCGATCGATGATCACCGCGACCGCGAAGACCATGCAGAGCGCGATGGGGTACATGCCCGGGCCGCCGCCCTTCCAGTGGTGCGCGATGGTCTCGAAAAAGGAGCTCATTGTCTTGTCCGTCCTCTGCCGAAAGGGTTCAGAATCGAATGCCGGAGCGACCGCGTTGCTTCGCCGCCTCGCCGGCTCGCCTTCGCAATCTGGGTGCCGCTCTCCGGATCGGCAATCGGGCGCCTGCTTCCGCTGCCCTGCACCCCCTGCCGCCGCCGAGCGCAGAAGCAAATCCGCAGCCGCCGCGGCGCGGTTTCGGTGTGTTAGGTTCCGCGCGCGATGGCGCGGGAGATCCTCTTTCCCAAGACGCGGCACCTCGCCCTGTCCGGACCTGGACAGCAGGCGGAGGCGAAAGCCTTGGGCAGCGAGGCGATTCTCGTTCCCATCCGGGACGCGGTGCAGGCCACGCCGCCCGCGGGCATCCCGCTGCCGGAGCCGGCCGCCCCCGGCGGGCCCGGCGTCCCCGCCAAGGGCGACCTGCCTGCCGCGGTCAGCGCGCCGGGACTGGAGGCCGGACCGCAGCCGCCCGCGCCCCAGGTGCGGGAGGTGCCCTGGGTGGTCGCGGCCGACGTGTCCGAACCCTCCGGCGAAGGGGATACCTGCCGCGCTCCGGACGGCTCCTCCGCCGCCGTCCGCTGCGTCTCGTCTCTGCAGGGCCGCGAGGCCGCGGGCGAACTGGCGGCGAAGGCGGCGGCGCTGGGCGACGCCGTCCTCCTCGAAGGGCTCGATCGCTGGTACCGCCTCGCTCCGGCCGGGGCGGGCTACTGCCGCAGCTGCGAGCTGGCGCTGATCGAGTCGTTGCGCGAGAGCTACGGCGAGCACCTGCAACCGTTCGACGCGCTCGAGGCGCTGCGGGCCTCCGCGCTTCCTCCTGCGGAGCGCCCCTACGCGCGCGAGAAGCAGGCCCTGCGGCTTTCCGAGGCGGTGGAGTCGGCGAAGCGGGCCGTGCTGCGCGCCCGGGACGAGGCGCGCCGGTCGCGCAGCATGGAGATGGCCGTGCTGGGACGGGTGGGAACGCTCAGCGCGGTTTCGCTGGAGCTGTGCCGCCATCTCGATGGCCTCGTCTTCGACCTCGGCTCGCTCGATCCTTTCCTGGAGCTTCTGCCCTTGCTCGCCGCCCGCGCCGCTTTGGGTCAGCGGCCGGACATCGCCGTGCTTCCGCCCGGGGCCGGCATCGGCCAGGTGCGGCAGTTCGCCGCGCTGGCTGCGGCGTGCGACGTGGACCTCTTCCTGCCCGAGGATGCGCCGGCCGAGGCGCGGACGGCGCTGGCTCGCCACCGCCAGTTCCTCTCCCTGGTCCGCGAGCGCTACCGCCCGTCCTCGCCGCTCCTCGACGCGGAGATCCTGCTCTCGCCGAGGTGCGATCACTGGACGGCCGGCGCTCACCAGCGGGCGGCCTCCTCCTGCGCGGCTGCGTTGGCGCGGGTGCAGCTGCAGCCTGCGGTCCGCCTCGATCTCGCGGGCGGCGTCAGGTCGCGCCTGCTCATCCTCGCCGGAGCCGGCGCCCTGCCCGAGGCGGATGCTGCCGCGAGCCGCCGCTACGTGGAGGGAGGCGGCGACGCGGTGGTGCTGGGACGCTGCGCGCCCGCGGACGAGGAGGGCCGCATCGGCGATCCGCTCTTTCCGGAGGTGAAGTCCGGCCTCGAGCGGGTGGGCGAGGGCCGCGTCTTCAGGCTCGACGAGGGCGCCCAGGACGCTGCCCTGGCGCGCGCGGTACGCGAGCTGGCGGGCAGGGGACGCGCGCAGATCACGCTGGCGGGCCGCGGCCACCTCTTCGCGCGCGCCTACCTCGATCCCGAGCGGAAGCTCGACGTGCACCTCGTCAACCTGGAAGTCCGGGAGGACGGATTTGCTCCCGCGCAGGGCGTTCAGATGTCCATCGCCGGCCAGGCCGCGGGCGGGGGGCGCTCCGGGTACTGGTTTGCGCCCGAGCGCAGCGGCGGAAAGGACGGCGAGCGCATCGTGCTCAATCCCTCGGGGTTTTCCGTCTCCACCATCCTGCCGAGCATCGACGCCTACGCGCTGCTGGCGGTGCCGCGCTAGGTGTTGGACCGCGACGTCATGAGATGCGTTCCAGTCTTGCCAGGGCGCTTCATGCCTTGTCGCGGATGACGGGCGGCGGCGGCGGCGGGTCCGAGGCGCGGTCCAGATCGACGATGCGCATCTTGCCCACGTACGGCGTGGTCTCGTAGCGGGTGATCTTGCCGATCTTCTTCACGATGCCCGCCATCCGCTCCGCCTCGCGGAGGATGGCCGCCAGCTCCTCGCGGCCCTTGTCGTGCTCGCGCGTGCGGCGGAAGAGCAGCTCGGTGAAGCCCAGGACGCTGGTGAGCGGCTGGTTCAGCTCGTGCGCCGCCGCGCCGGCCAGCTCCGAGACCAGCGCCGCCTTCTCCACCCGCTCCAGGCGCTCGCGCGCGTGGCGCAGCTCCGCCTCGCGCCGCAGGTCCTCGCGCACGTCGCGAAACACCCCCACGGTGGCGGTTTCCTCGCCCGCCTCGGTGACGATGGCGGCCGAGAGATCCACGGGAATGACCTCGCCGCTCTTCGCCACCAGCTCGCAGCGCACCGTCCCCATCGGCTGCCCGGAGGCGCGCGCGGCCCGCAGGCGCTCCATGATCTGCCAGGCCTGGTCCGGCGGGTAGAGGTCCATCACGCTGGCCTTCCCCACCAGCTCGGCGGCGGAGAAGCCGGTCATCTGCTCCGCGCCCTTGTTGAAGAGCAGCAGGGTGCCGCGAAGATCGGCCGCCACGATTCCGTCGGCGGTCGCGTCGATCAGGCTCTCGAGGAACTCCTTGGTCTTGCGCAGCTCGTTCTGCATCTCGCGACTCTCGGAGACGTCGCGGAAGCTGAGGATGGCGCGCCCGTTCTGCGAGCGCAGCGGGCCGGCGGAGAGCGAGAGCGTCACCCGGCGCCCGTCGCGGGTCAGGACCTTGAGGTGGGCGGAGAGCACGCGGCCGCCCCGGGACAGCTCGCGCCAGAGCAGGGTGGCCTCGGCGGCGCTCTCCTTTGCCACCAGCTCGGGCAGGAGCAGGCCGCGGGCGGCCTCCGGATTCACCCCGAGGATGGCGCAACCCGCGGGATTGAGCGAGAGCACGCGGCCGTCCTCGCCCAGCACCGCCATGCCGTCGTTGACGTGGCTGAAGAACTCCTCGTACCGGCGCAGGAGCGACAGCTCGCGCTCGGCCGCCTCGCGCTGGCGCCGCTCGCTCTGGATCCGCCCGGCGTTGCAAAGCGCCACCGCCGCCGCGCTGGCGACGGTTGCGAGGAAGCGCACCTCGCGCCCGGCGAAGCCGCAGCGCGTGCGCGAGCGGATGAAGAGCATCCCCGCAACCGCCCCCTCGCAGGC
The DNA here is from genome assembly GCA_035702105.1 of Myxococcales bacterium. Classification (GTDB taxonomy): domain Bacteria; phylum Myxococcota; class Myxococcia; order Myxococcales; family 40CM-4-68-19; genus 40CM-4-68-19. The sequence goes on from DASSQZ010000225.1 coordinate 7,317, forward strand.
CATCGGCACCACCGCGATGGCGCTGATCTTCTGGCCCGCGAGGCGCGCGCGCACCGGGTCGAGCAGCGGGTGCGCCTGCGCATCGTCGATCACCAGCGGGCGGCCGGTGATCATCACCTCGCGGAACTCGGGATAGTTGGCGAGGTCGATGTGGACGCCCCGCGCCTCGGGATCGTCGCTCGCCGCCACCACGACGCCCGAGCCGTCCTCTTCGATCAGCACCACCGAGCAGCGCTCCACCGTCAGCCGCCCCGCGATGCGCGACACCACCTGGGCAAGGAGCTGCTCGGGGTCTCCGCCGCTCACCAGGGCAGCCGTCATCTCCACCAGGGCGGCCAGGTCCTCCGTCTCCCGCACCATCTCCTCGCGGTCGCGGGCGGCGCGGACCAGCGAGCGGATGAGGGCAGGCAGGTCCTGCGCGGCGTAGGGCTCGCGGACGATACCGTCCACCGCCTCGGCAAGACCCGCCGGGCTGGCGGCAGCGGGCAGGATGCCGACCAGCGGTGCGTAGAGCTGCCGCGCGAGCTCGATGCGCGTGTCGACGTCGCCCGCGCCGAGATCGACGACCGCGGCGCCGCCTTCGCCCAGCTCGAAGCCGGCCGCGACGAGGTCCGCCGCGAGCGCCTGCGCGGCGGGTCCAACCAGCGCCAGGCGCGATGTGCGTCGCTCGGACAACGGGCGGTCTCTCGCCCCCCCGTCGATCATCCTACCGCACGTCAGCGCGCGGCACGAAACGCCGCGAGGGCGGCCGCCATGACCTCTTTCACTGCTACGCCGCACCGCGCAGCCGCCTGCCGGCAGTCCTCGAACTCCGGGGCGGCGTTGACCATCGCGCCGCGCAGGCGTCCCACCTTCACCCGCACCTTTCCATACCCGGTTGCCACTTCGACCAGTTCCCGGGCGAGGACGCTGCGCTCGGCGCGAGATGCTCGCACCCCCAGCGTGCTGGTCTCCTTGAAGATCGCAGCCTCGACCGGGGCTCGCGACGCCTCGGTCACCAGGGCCCCGAAGAGGTGGCCGGGGCGTCCCTTCTTCATGGTGACGGGCGCGATCCAGGCATCCAGCGCGCCGGCTGCGAGGACCGCGTCCAGGGCAACCGAGACGAGCTGCGGCGAGAGATCGTCGAGGTTCGCTTCCAGCACCCAGACCGGCTCGCGGCCGCCGCCCTCCGCGGCCTTGCCGAGGACGGCCCGGAGGAGGTTCGGCGCATCTTCCCAGCGGCGGGTGCCGGCGCCGTAGCCGATGCGATCGACGATCAGCTCGGGCAGGGCCGCCGCCTCCTCGGTCCATGCGGCCAGCAGCGCGGCCCCGGTCGGGGTGGTGCGCTCGCCGGGGCCGCTGGGCCGCAGCGAGCGGCCGCGCAGCACCTCCAGCGTCGCGGGGGCGGGAAGGGGAATGATGCCGTGCGCGCTGCGGCCCGTCCCCGCGCCGGAGGGCGGCGGCAGCGCGACGATGCGCTCGGGCGCCAGCGCGTCGATCAGGAGCGCGGCGCCGACCACGTCGACGATGGAATCGATTGCGCCCACCTCGTGGAACTCCACCTCTTCGGGCGCGATCCCGTGGATCCTCCCCTCCGCCGCGGCGAGCAGGGCGAAGGCGGAGTGCGAAAGCTCGCCCGCGCGCCCGGGCAGCGCCGCGCGCGCGATCAGGTCGCGGATCTCGCGCCAGGGCCGATGCGGGTGCGGTTCCGGAGGCGCTCGCACCTCGACGTGGGCAGCGCGAATGCCGGAGATCTCCACCTCGGTCACCTCGACGCCCACGCCCGGCAGCGAGAGCTTCCGCAGCCCCTCGTCGAGCGCGCCGCGCGGCGCGCCCAGGTGCAGCAGCGCCGCCATCGCCCTGTCTCCGGCGATGCCGCCCACCGGGTCAAGAACGAGCGGGATCACTTCGCCCGCACCTCGCGGCGCGATTCCTGTGGCTGGCGCGCTGCGTGCGACTGCCGCGCGATCAGCCCCGCCTGGAAGCCGGCGCCGAAGCCGTTGTCGATGTTGACCACGCTCACGTTGGCAGCGCAGGAGTTGAGCATGGAGAGGAGCGCTGCGATGCCGCCCAGGGAGGCGCCGTAGCCGACGCTGGTGGGCACCGCGATGACGGGCCGGGCGACGAGGCCTCCCACGACCGAAGGCAGCGCACCCTCCATCCCGGCGCAGACCACCAGCGCATCCGCCTCGCGCAGCGCGGTGGTTCGGCGGAGCAGGCGATGCAGCCCGGACACCCCCACGTCGTAGATGCGCTCCACCTGCGCCCCGACGATGTGCGCCGTGGCGCAGGCCTCCTCGGCCACGGGAATGTCGGTGGTGCCGGCGCAGACCACGGCGACCAGGCCCTCGCGCGGCGGGATGCCGGCCACCGGCGGCGCGGTGAAGGTGCGCGAGACCGGATCGTAGCGGCCGTGGGGCGCGGCGGCGAGCGCGGCGGCCTCCGCCTCGGCCGGCATGCGCGTGACCAGCACCGCCTGGCCCAGCGAGCCGAGCTTCTCCACCAGCGCACCGATCTGCTCGGGCCGCTTGCGCTCGCCGAAGACCACCTCGGGAACGCCCATCCGCAGGGCGCGCTCGCCGTCCAGCTGGGCGAAGTCCTGCACGTGCTGCACGGGCAGCTCGGAGATCGTCTTCGCCGCCGCCCCGGGAGCGACTTCCCCGCGCCGCACCCGCTCGAGCAGTTCCTCCAGCCCCTTCGCATCCATCGGCCGCTCTGTATCAGATCGCCGCGCCTTTCGATCAAGCGCAGAGCGCGTTGCGGCCGGGGAGAAGGGCCCTCTTTCGAACAGGAAACCTGTGCACCGGGCGGCGGCGCCCTCAGGCGGCGCCGAGCATGGAGAGCAGGCGCGAGAGCGAGTCGTCCACCGGGGTGGCGACGATGCGGCCGGCGTATCGGACCCCCGGCAGGCGGAAGTCGGTGACCAGCAGCAGCGCCTCGTCCAGGTCTCCGAAGGCCGCGGCCACGGTCTCTTCCAGCGCGCCTCCCCCGACGTGGGGGATGGAGGGCACCAGCGTCAGCCCCACCGCGGCGGCGACGCCGCCCACGTAGCTCGAGACCACGATGTTGGACATCTCCGCGAGCGCGCTGGTGTAGAGGGTACGCTCGCCCGGCGCCGGCTCCAGCCCCGCGCCGAGCAGAAGCCCGCCCATCAGCGCCGCGCCCTCGCGGGTCACGTGCATCATCCAGCGGAGCCGCGCTCCGCCCTCGACCTCGAAATGGACGGAGAAGACGGCGCCGTCGGGCTGCAGGACCCTCCCCACCGCCCCCCGCGGCGCGACCTGCGCGCGCGGCGCGGAGACCTCCACGGCGGTCCCGAGCAGGCGGCCGAGCGACTTCGCGGCATCGCTCGAGCCGAGCATCGCCAGCTGGCGCAGCGCCTCCACCTGGTGGGGCGTCAGCTCCAGCGGCGACAGGTCGGCGGCCACTTACGCGGCCCCCCGCGCCCGATGAGGGTGCTCCGCCAGCTCGTGCAGCCCGCGCGGGTCCAGCACCAGGAGCGGCCTGCCGTTGCCGAGGACGGTGGTGCCGGCCACGCCGCGGATGCGATCGAGAGGAGGGAAGAGCGGCTTGAGCACCGCCTCCTCCTGGCCGACCAGCCGATCCACCGAGACGGCGAAGGTGATGCCGTCCACCTCCAGCACCGCGAACGGGCGCGGCCCCGGAGGCGCGAGCGATGGCAGGCCGAAGAGCTTGGCCAGCGAATGGGCGCGGACCAGCTGGCCCATCACCGCGAGCGAGCGCGCCTCGAACCCCTCCCCGCCGCGCGCCGAGAGGTCGGACTCGGTGGTCACCACCACGCGGTTCATGGGCAGCCCGTAGAGCTCGCCGCCCACCTGGACGAGGAGCAGGTTCGCCATCGAGACCGAGAGCGGAAGCTCCAGCGTGAAGCGCGAGCCCTTTCCCTGCGTGGAGCGCACCGTCAGCTTGCCGCCGAGGTTCTCCACCGCCGCCTTGACCGCGTCGAGACCCACTCCACGGCCCGACAGCTCGGTGGCCTCGCCGCGGGTGGAGAGGCCGGGCAGGAAGGCCAGCTCCCAGCACTGCTCCTGGTTGAGCCCGGCGGCCTTTTCCGGCGCGAGCATGCCCATCTCCACGGCGCGCGCCCGCAGCCGCTCGGCGTCGAGGCCGCGGCCGTCGTCGCTCACGTCGATGAGCACCTTGTCGCGCTCGCGCCGGGCCGCGAGCACCAGCGTGCCGCGCGGCGGCTTGCCGGCGGCCACGCGCTGCGCTCCGGTCTCCATCCCGTGGTCCACGGCATTGCGGACCAGGTGGGTGAGGGGATCGCCGAGGGCGTCGATGAGCGTGCGATCCAGCTCCACCGCGCTGCCCTGCACCTCGAGATCGACTTCCTTGCCGAGCCGGTGCGCCGTATCGCGGACCAGGCGGGGAAGGCGCTCGGTGAGGGAGGAGAAGGGGGTCAGGCGCGCGTTCATCACCCTGCCGTGCAGCTCGCGCGCGGTGCGGCGGACGCGGTCGATCTCCACCTCGAACTGCGACACCGCCGCCTCCGGCAGGTGCCGCGCCTGCTCGCGAAGGCGGGCGATGCCGTGCAGCACCTCCGCTGCCTGATCGAGGAGCTGGTCGAGCGCCTGGGCGCGCACGCGCACCGTCGCCTCGACGCGCACCTCCTCCGCCAGGGGCGTCGTCTGGGTGATGGGCCGCGGCGGCCGGGTCTTCGGCTCGGCCGGGGCTTCCGGCTCGGGAGCGGCGCTGGTGAGCGGCGCGGGCCGCACCTGCACGTTCTCCACCTCGGGAATGCCGTCGAACGCGGCGGAAACGTCCTCGATGGAGCGCGAGGTGCAGAGCAGCGCCGTCACCCGGACGCCGCCCTTCTTCTGCATCAGCGCCTGCGGGGTGGGCTCGATCTCGAGCAGCGTCCCCAGCGCCTTGAGCTTGCGCTGCACGATCAGCGCCCGCGCGCCCGGCGCCTGGCACGCGCGGGAAAGCGAGAAGAGCACGTCGAGCCTGGGCAGGGCCGGATCCACCGCAATCCTGGCGTCGGGCTTGTTCACCGGCGGCGGCGGCGAAAGCACGATCTCGGGGAGCGCGCGCGAGGCGTCGGAGAGCCGCGCGAGGAGCTGCGCCGAGTTGCCGGTCTCCTCCCGGCGCGACCGCTCCAGCCGGGCCGAGGCGCGCTGGATCTCCGAGACCAGCGCGTCGGTGGCCTGGAGCAGCAGATCGACCTGGCCGCGCTCGGGCCTGTGGTTCTGCGCCTTGAGCTTGCCGATCAGGGTCTCGGCGCTGTGCGCGATGTCCACCACCTCGCTCAGTCCCAGGGTGGCGGCGCTTCCCTTGACCGAGTGGACCCGGCGGAAGATCGAGTCCCAGACCGGCCCCCCGGCGGGCTCCTGCTCGATGCGGACCAGCTCGCTCGTGAGCAGCTCCAGCTGCTCGCTCGCCTCGGCGATGAAGAGCGGCAGGTACTTGTTCGGGTCCTCGCCCATTGGCAGCCGCTACTCGCCCAGCACCTTCTTCACCACCGCGAGCACGTCCTCGCCGCGGAAGGGCTTGACGATGAAGTCGGTCGCGCCCGCCTCGATGGCCTCCATCACCAGCGACTCCTGCCCCAGGGCGGAGCACATGATCACCACTGCGGCGGGGTCGAGCTGCACGATCTCGCGGGTGGCGTCGATGCCCGATTTGTAGGGCATGACGATGTCCATGGTGACGAGATCGGGCTTCAGCTCGCGGAAGAGGTTCACCGCCTGGACGCCGTCGTCCGCCTCGCCGGCGACCGCGAACCCCGCGCCGGCGAAGATGTCGCGGAGCGTGTTGCGCATGAAGAGCGCGTCGTCCACGATGAGAACTCGCCTCTGAGGCATGTCTACGCCTCCCCCAGGTTGTCGATGGCTCGCTGCAGGTGGTCGGGATCGATGAGCCTCACCGGACCGTCCGCGGCCTGCACCTGCGCGTGAGCGGCGCCCACGGCCTCGGGCAGCTCCTCGACCTCGCCGGTGAGATCCTCGATGCCGGCGACTTCGGAGACGTAAAGCCCCACCTCGCCCCTCTGTCTCTGCAACATCACGACCTTTCCTTCAGGCCGCGCCGGCCTGGCCTTGAGCCCGACCAACGGACCGAGATCGACGAGGCACGCCACCCGCCCCTGCTGGTTCATCACCCCGAGCAGCGCCGGCGGCGCCCGGGGAACGCGCGCGACGTGACTCATCTCCGTGACCCGCCGCACGGCGAAGAGCGGCAGCGCGTAGCGGTTGCCTCCATGCAGGAAGATGACGGCGCGCGGCATGTCCTCGTTCATTCCAGCTTGAAGCGGGAGACGACGTTCTGCAGCTCCAGCGAAAGGTTGGTCAGCTCCTGGGACGCCGAGGCGATCGAGGCGGTGACCACCGCCTGCTCGCGGATGGCGCGGGAGACCTCCTCGGTGCTCTTGGCGTTCCCCGAGGCGACCTCGCGGATCTCGCGGATGGCCTTGACCATCTCCTCCGAGCCGGCGAGCTGTTCCCTCGCCGCCAGCGAGATGGCGGTGACCCGCTCACTGCCCGCCTGGGTGGCATGGACGATCTCGTCGAGCGAGAGGATGATCTGGGCCAGGTCTTCGCGGCCCTGGCCGAGCTCGTCGATGCCTTCCTTCATCGCCGCCACGGCGTGCTGGCTGCGCTGGCTGATCTCCTGCGCCAGCCGGCTGATCTGCTCCGCGCTGCGGCCCGCCGACTCGGCCAGCTTGCGCACCTCGTCGGCCACCACGGCGAAGCCGCGGCCATACTCGCCGGCCCGGGCAGCCTCGATGGCGGCGTTGAGCGCCAGGAGGTTGGTCTGCTGCGCCACGCCGGTGATGGCGACGACGATCTTGCTGATCTCCTGCGTCTTCTCGCCGAAGGCGAAGACCGTCTCGGAGGCAGCCTCGATCTCCGCGAAGACCTTCTTGATCTTCTCCGCCGCGAGCTGGGCCGCGGCCCCGCCGGACTGCGCCGCCGTGGAGGTCGCCGTAGCCGCCTCCGCCGCGGCCTGCGCCGTGTTGGCGCTGGTGCGGATGGAGCTGGCGATGCCGTTGATCAACCCGCCGGCCCGCTCCACCAAGCGCAGCTGCTCCTCGGCGCCCTTGGCGATGCGGTCCATCGAATCCTTGATCTCCTCGGCGGAGGCGGTGACGTTGCCGGTGGAGACCTGCATCTCGTCGGCGGAGTCGGCCACCGCCCGGCTGGTGTTCTGGATGTGCCGCACCAGGTCGCGCAGGTTCTCCTGCATGTGGGAGATGGCGACCGAGAGCTGGTCCACCTCGTCGGCCCCGAAGAAGGAGCTTCTTTCCGTCGGCAGGCCCTTGGAGAGGTCGCCGCGGCTGATCTCCAGCGCGCTGCGGTTCAGGCGCACGATGCGGTTGGCAATCTGCTTGAGGCCGAAGGAGACGGCGATGGCGACGAGCAGTCCGGCCACGGCGCCGGCGAAGGCATGCTGCGGGTCCAGGCCGCGGCGCGCCACCTCGTAGGCGAGGACCCCGGAGAGCACCGCCCAGATGGTCATGTCGCCGAGGAAGACCTTGATGAAGAGACCGGCCCGCCGGACGGCGCCGGCTCCCCGGCCGGGGCGCACCGGCCTTATGGCGGGATTGGTCGCGGAGGTGCGCGTCGGCGGCGGGAAGGGCGGCGCGCTCAGGGGACGCAGGGGAGCGTCGTGCTCGTCCGGTGCCAGGAGATCCTGGTGCGCAGGGGTCGCCATTGCGCCCGCACTGTATCCCGAGGCGGGGCAAGGGCAAATGAGCATTCGCCAGCCGTTGCGCCGGGAGGGTGGCCCGGCTACCGTTCCTTACCCATGGCCGCGCGGAAAGCGCCTCCAGAGTTGCATCCGGCGGCCTCCGACCGCCTCGACGAGCGCGAGCGGCGCGTCCTCGGCGCAATCGTCCGCGATTACATCCACGGCGGCGAGCCGGTGGGCAGCCAGTCGATCGTCCGGCGGTCGCAGGTGGACATCTCTTCCGCCACGGTCCGTGCGGTGATGGCCGATCTGGAGGAGATGGGGTTTCTGGAGAAGCCGCACACCAGCGCCGGGCGCATCCCCACCGCGCGCGGATATCGCTACTACGTGGACGCGCTGCTCCGCGTCAAACCCCCGCTGCCGGAGGAGCGCGAGCAGATCGAGCGGCGCGCGCAGCAGGCGACCCAGCTCGACGACCTGATGACGTCCGCCTCCCGGGTCCTGCACGCCTTGACGCATCACGCGGCGGTGGTGGCGCTGCCCCGGCCGCAGTCGGAGCGGCTGCAGCGGATCGACTTCCTCACCTTGCGCGAGGGACGCGTGCTGGCGGTGCTGGTCGCCCGGTCGGGAGCCGTCCGCAACCGCCTGCTCACACTGCGCGAGCCGCTCTCCGGCCCTTCGCTGGAACACGCGGCCAACTATCTCAACACCCTGATCGGCGACTGCACCCTGGCCGAGGCGCAGGCTCGGGTCCGCGCCGAGCTGGAGCGCGACAGGCGGGAGCTGGGAGAGGCCCAGGCCCACGCGCTCGCGCTGGGGGCGCAGGCCATCCAGGTGGAGTCGCCCTCGGTCGTCATCGAAGGGCAATCCTCGCTCCTCGAGGAGAAGGCGCTGGCGCAGGACCTCTCGAAGATCCGGGCCCTCTTCCGCGCGCTGGAGGAGAAGGAGCAACTGCTCTCGGTGCTCGATCGCACGCTGCGGGCGGAAGAGCTGCAGATCTTCATCGGCGCGGAGAGCGGCATCGTGGAGCCCGACCTCGCCATCGTGGCCGCTCCCTACAGGATGGGCGGAGAAGTGGTGGGTGCGCTGGGCGTGATCGGCCCCACGCGCATGGACTACTCGCGGGTGATCCCGCTGGTGGAGCTGACCGCGCGCACCGTCGGACTGACCCTCGATCCAGAAGCGTGAAGCGCGGTCCCCGACTACGGGTTCACGTCGAGCTGGATGTCGAAGGGGATCTCCACCGGATTGCCGCCCCAGGTGGCGGGCTCGTAGCGGCGCGAGGCCGCGGAGTCGAGCACCTCTGCGTCCATGCCCGGCACCGACTGGAGCACGGTGCAGTCGCGCAAGAGGCCGTCGGTGCCGAGGATGCAACGCACCGACACCGTGCCCGAGACGTGTTCCTGCCGCACCTGCCGCGTGCTGTGCGGCCTGCGTCCGGCGATGCGCCGGGGAGCCTTGAAGGCCAGGTCGGAGAGGTCGCACGCCTTCTCCAGGCCGGCCGCGCACGACCGATCGACGTACTCCATCGACTCCTGCGCCGACGCCGGATCCCGTGACTCGAGCAGCGCGCGCCCCTTCTCGTAACAGGCTGCCCCGCCGTCGCTGGCGCACTCGCCGGGATCGACGACGTGGGGGGGGACCGGGGCGATCTTCTGCTCCCGCGAAGTGGCGCAAGCGGCGCAGCAGAGGAGGAGGGCGGCGGCGCGAGACATGGCATCTCCTGTAGCACAGGACTTGGCGAACGGTGTTGCTGCGCTATGTTACGCGCCTTCTCTGGAGGATTCGTGGTTCCCGACGACACGCAGGTCCCGCCCGACGCGGCGGTGCAGGAAGAGCGCGCGGTGCCCGAGGGGGGCGCTGCGCCTGCCGACCCGGACGCGCTGGCGGCGAAGGTGGCGACGCTCGAGGCGCAACTCGAGGAGTCGTTCAAGCGCGCCCGCGAGACCGGCGACCGGCTCAAGGACACCCACGACCGCCTGCTGCGGACGGCTGCCGAATTCGACAATTTCAAGAAGCGCGCCCAGAAGGAAAAGGAGGACGTGCAGAAGTTCGGCATCGAGCGGCTGCTCAAGGACTTCCTGCCGGTCATGGACAACCTCGAGCGCGCGCTCGACCACGCCGAGCAGCACGACGCCTCCCAGGTGATCGAGGGTGTCAAGCTGGTGCAGAAGCTGTTCGAGACCACGCTCGCGCGCCACGGCGTGCAGGGCTTCTCCGCGGTGGGCAAGCCATTCGATCCGAGCCTGCACGAGGCCCTCATGCAGCAGGAGTCGGATCAGCCCCCGGGTACGGTGGTGTCGGAGATGGCCCGCGGATACAAGCTCAACGATCGCCTGGTGCGGCCTGCCGCGGTGGTGGTAGCCAGGCCGCGCGCCGGGGCGACCGATCCTCAACCGGCCCCGGGTACCCCGGAGCGGGACGGAGCGGCATGAGCCTGCTCGCCCTGGAGCCGCTCCGGCCTCCAGGCGCCTGGCTTCTGATGCGTCGCGGATCTGCGCTAGATTGACGGTGGAGAATGGCTGCATGCCCAAGGTGATCGGCATCGATCTGGGAACGACGAACAGTTGCGTCGCCGTCATGGAGGGCGGCGAGCCCGTCGTGATCCCGAACTCCGAGGGGAGTCGCACGACCCCGTCCATGGTGGGCTTCACCGAGGCCGGTGAGCGGCTCGTCGGCCAGATCGCCAAGCGGCAGGCGATCACCAATCCCGAGGCCACGGTCTTCGCCGTCAAGCGGCTGATCGGCCGCAAGTTCGACTCGGAGGAGGTGCGCAAGAGCATCTCGGTGTCCGCCTACCGGATCATCGCCGCCGAAAACGGCGACGCCTGGGTGGAGCTGCGCGGCAAGCGGTACAGCCCGGCGGAGATCTCGGCGATGATCCTCGCCAAGATGAAGCAGACGGCCGAGGACTACCTCGGCGAGCAGGTCACCGAGGCGGTCATCACCGTGCCTGCCTACTTCAACGACGGGCAGCGGCAGGCCACCAAGGACGCCGGCCGCATCGCCGGCCTCAACGTCCTGCGCATCATCAACGAGCCCACCGCGGCGGCTCTGGCATACGGCATCGACAAGGCGCAGGGCGGCGGAGCCGGCAAGGCAGGCGCCGCCATGCGCACCGCGGCGGCGGAGAAGATTGCCGTCTACGATCTGGGCGGAGGCACCTTCGACATCTCGGTGCTGGAGCTGAACTCCGGCGTCTTCGAGGTGAAGGCCACCAACGGGGACACCTTTCTCGGCGGCGAGGACTTCGATCAGCGCATCGTCGATCACCTGAACGACAAGTTCATGCAGGGGACGCACATCGACCTGCGCAAGGATCGGATGGCGCTGCAGCGGCTCAAGGAGGCCGCCGAGCGGGCCAAGCACGAGCTCTCCTCGGCGCCGGAGACCGACGTCAACCTTCCCTTCATCGCCGCGGACGCCGGCGGGCCCAAGCACCTGACCGAGACCATGACCCGCGGGCAGCTGGAGGAGCTGGTCGCCGACCTGGTGCAGAAGACCATCGAGCCCTGCAAGATCGCGCTCAAGGACGCGGGCGTCGGCACCAAGGAGATCGACCGGGTCATCCTGGTCGGCGGGATGACCCGCATGCCCAAGGTGCAGGAGACGGTGCAGAAGTTCTTTGGCAGGGAGCCGCACAAGGGCGTGAACCCGGACGAGGTGGTGGCCATCGGCGCGGCCATCCAGGGCGGCGTGCTCAAGGGGGAGGTCAAGGACGTCCTGCTGCTCGACGTGACGCCGCTCTCGCTGGGCGTGGAGACGGCGGGAGGGGTGTTCACCAAGATCATCGACAAGAACACCACCATCCCCGCCCGCAAGGCGCAGGTCTTCTCCACCGCGGTGGACAACCAGCCCATCGTCAACGTGCACGTGCTGCAGGGCGAGCGCGAGATGGCGTCGGACAACAAGACGCTGGCCCGCTTCGAGCTGGTGGGCATTCCGCCAGCGCCGCGCGGCGTGCCGCAGATCGAGGTGGCGTTCGACATCGACGCCAACGGCATCGTTCACGTCAGCGCCAAGGACCTGGGCACCGGCAAGCAGCAGAGCATCCGCATCGTGGCGTCTTCCGGGCTCACCGAGCAGGAGATCCAGAAGATGATCGCCGACGCGGAGCAGCACAAGTCGTCGGACAAGAAGAAGAAGGAGCTTGCGGACGTGAAGAACTCCGCCGACGGGCTCATCTACACGACCGAGAAGGCGCTGGAGGAGTACGCGACCCTCCTGCCTTCCAAGGACATGGCGGAGATCCGCACCGACCTCGAGGCGCTCAAGGCGGTGGTGGGCACCGAGGAGCTGCCCAAGATCAAGGCAGCCGTCCAGCGCCTCGAAGGCTCGGCCTACCGCATCGCCGACGCTCTGTATTCCAGCGGAGACGACAAGAAGGCCACCGCCAAGCCCTGATCGGCCAACGCCCGGGCGCGCGGGTGCGGCGTTGGTTTTTCCTCTTTAAAACAGGGCCCCTGCGCACGCGATGCAGTTTGCGGCCCGATCCGAAGACGCGGGCGAAGATTGACACGCGCAGCGGTGTTCTTACGTTACACGAGGCGCGTCGAGCGCCTGCCTGCCTGCCCCTGAGGAGTGAAGGTGCCCCAGAAGCGCGACTACTACGAAATCCTCGGGGTCTCCCGCACCGCCACCGCGCAGGAGCTCAAGAGCGCCTTCCGCAAGCTCGCGCTCCAGTTCCATCCGGACAAGAACCCCGACGACAAGGTCGCCGAGGAGAAGTTCAAGGAGTGCTCGGAAGCGTACGAAGTCCTGGCCGACGCCGACAAGCGCGCCAGGTACGATCGGTTCGGGCACCAGGCGCCCGGCGGTTTCGGCCCCAGCCCGTTCGAGGCCGGGTTCAGCGGCAACATCAACGACATCTTCGGCGACATCTTCGGCGAGATCTTCGGCCAGCGCGGCAGGCAGCGCGGCGGCAGGCAGCGCGGCGCCGACCTGCGCTACAACCTGGAAGTGAGCTTCACCGAGGCGGCCTTCGGCACCGAGGCCAAGGTGAAGATCCCCCGCCACAAGCAGTGCTCGAGCTGCCATGGATCGGGCAGCAAGCCGGGCACCGGGCCGAAGACCTGTCCCACCTGCCAGGGCGCGGGCGAGCTGCGCATGACGCAGGGCTTCTTCCAGATCTCGCGCACCTGCGGCCACTGCCAGGGCACCGGCAAGGTGATCACCGATCCCTGCCAGAGCTGCCGCGGGGCCGGCAGGGTGGAAACCGAGAGCATGCTCTCGGTCAAGGTGCCTCCCGGCGTCGACACCGGGACGCGCCTCAAGCTCACCGGCGAAGGCGAGCCGGGCGAGCGCGGCGGGCCGCCAGGCGACCTCTACGTGGTGGTGCACGTCAACGAGCACCCGATCTTCATCCGCGAGGACACCGAGGTCATCTGCGAGGTGCCGATCAGCTTCACCCAGGCGGCGCTGGGGTCGACCATCGACGTGCCCACGCTGGACGGCAAGGTGAAGATGAAGATCCCCGCCGGCACCCAGAGCGGCAAGGTCTTCCGGCTGCGCGGCAAGGGCATCCCCCATCTCAACGGCTACCAGCGCGGCGACCAGCACGTGCGCGTCACGGTGGAGGTGCCCGAGAAACTGAGCAAGAAGCAGCGCGAGATCCTCGAGCAGTTCGCCGCGCTCGCCGGCGAGGACACCCATCCGCAGTCCAAGTCGTTCATCGCCAAGGTGAAGGAGCTCTTCGGCAGCGACGAGTCCGACGAGGAGGCCACCGGGTAGGCGAGGGCCAGGCGGCAGCCGGCTCAGCGCCCCGGTCCGGCGGCTTTCTCCGCCGCCCGCATCACCCGCAGGATGTTGCCGGAGAAGATCTTCGCCACCTCGCGCTGGCTGAAGCCGCGCTTGCGCAGCTCGGCTGCGACCTTGGGCAGGTCCGCCGCGGAGTCGATCCCCTGCGGCAGGGAAGAGACGCCGTCGAAGTCCGAGCCGATGCCGGCGTGGTCCACTCCGGCAACGCGCGCGACGTGCTCGATGTGATCGATCAGCGACGAGAGAGGCGGGCGCGGGATGCGCGAGGTGATGCGCCACTCCGTCTCGAACCAGGCCCTGGTCCGCGCTGCGGGATTGCCCTTGTATCTTTCGTTGACCTCGGCCACCGCCTTGTCCAGCTCGGGCCGGAGCGGCTCCATGGCCTTGCGGAAGTCCTCGTCCACGAACGCGGAGAAGAAGTTCACCATCACGAGGCCGCCGTTCTTCGCCACCGCGCGCAGCATCTCGTCGGTCCTGTTGCGCGGGTGGTTGGTGAGGGCGCGGCAGCCGGAATGCGAGGCGATCACCGGCGCCCGGCTCACCTCCAGCGCGTCGAAGAACGTCTGGTCGGCCACGTGTGAGACGTCCACCAGCATTCCCAGGCGGTTCATCTCCTGCACCGCCTCGCGGCCCAGGGCGGTGAGCCCGCCGTGGTGCTTCACCTCCGGCTTCTGCAGGTCTCCGGAGGAGTCGCCGAGCTCGTTGGTGTTGGACCAGGTCAGGGTCATGTAGCGCACGCCCAGGCGGTGGAAAGTGCGCAGGAGCCGCAGGTCGCCCTCGAGCGCGTGGCCGCCCTCCAGGCCCATCAACACCGCGAGCTTGTGGGCCTTTCGCGCCGCCTCCACCTGGCGCGCCGTGGTGGCAAGCGACATCTCCCCGGGATGCCGCTCGATCTGCCGCAGCACCGCGTCAACCAGGTCGAGCGCGCGGCGGGCGGGGTGCGCGCCGTAGACGTCCGGATCCACCCAGATGCTGAAGAACTGGCCGCCGAGGCCGCCCTTGCGCGCCTTGGGGAGGTCCACCATCTGCTCGCCCGCCTGCGCGAGATCGGTGTCGAGGTCGAGCAGGAACTGCGGCGTGTCGGCGTGGCCGTCGATGGCGAAGAGGGCGGCGGCGAGGGCGAGGACCATTCCTGCATCTTACGGGACAATCGCGTAACCTTCCCGCCGCCTGGAGCGTAAGGGAGCGATGGGACCGGCGGACGAGGATCTGATGTCGGCCTGGGTGGCGGGCGATGCCCGCGCCTTCGAGCGGCTGTTCGCCCGGCTTGCGCCCCGGGTGCACGGCTTCTTCCTGCGATCATTTCGCGACTCCGGCGTGGCGGACGATCTCTTGCAGGTGACGTTCATGAAGGTGCATCGGGCGAGGAGCCAGTACCGCAAGGAGCTGAAGCTCGCGCCCTGGCTCTTCGCCATCGCCGCGCGGGTGCGCCTCGACGAGCTGCGCCGGCGCCTGCGCATGCCGGAGGACGCCGACGAGGAGGCGCTGGCGAGCGCCGAGGAGCAGGCTCCGGCGGACCCGCCCGACCCCGGGGTGAAGGACGCCGTGCGCGCGGCGCTCCAGGCGCTGCCCGAGTCGCAGCGGGCGGTCATCCACCTGCACCGGTACGAAGGCATGACCTTCGCGGAGATCGCGCGGGTCCTGGGAACGACGCCCGGGGCGGTGAAGCTGCGCGCCTTCCGCGGCTACGAGACGCTGCGCGAGCAGCTGAAGGGACTCTTGTGACCAGCTGCGAGGAGCTGCGGGGAAAGGCTGCGGGGATTGCGTCGCTGCCCGAGGGCGACCCCGAGCGCGAGGCGTTCGCCGCCCATGCCCGCACCTGCGCGGACTGCATGCAGGCGCTGCGCGAAGGCGAGAAGCTGATGGCGGCGCTGGGAGAGGCGACGCTGCCCGCGCCGTCGGCCGGGGCGCTGCGGCGCGCGTCGGCGCCGGTGCTGCGCGAGCTGCAGCCCCCCTCCTCCTGGGGGCTGCGCGCCGGCTCCGCGCTTGCCGCGGCCGCGGTGCCCATCCTCTTCGCGCGCCACGACGACTGGGAAGGATGGGGAGCGGCGCTGGTGGTCCTGGCCCTTGCCACCGGGCTGAGCGCGGCGGCGGGGCTCTGGAAGGCCGGCGCCTGGGTGGGCCTCGCGGCATCGGCCGGCTTCGCGCTGGCGGCGGGCGGGGTTCCGGGATTCCCGCGCGCCGGGGCGGGGTTCGTTCCCGGCGTCGGTCTCGACTGCTTCGGCCTGGAGATCCTCGGCGGCGCCCTCGCTGCGCTGGTGGCGATGCGAAGCGCGCTCCGCGGCTCGCTCGCGGCCTCTGCCGCCGCGGGAGCGCTGGCGGCCCAGGCGGCGCTGCACATCTCCTGCTCCGCGCACCTCAAGGCGCCGCACCTCTGGCTCTTCCACGTGGGAGGAGTGGCGATGGCCGCGGCGCTGGGCTGGGCGCTGCAGCAGCGCCTCTACGCGATCAGCGCGCGGAGCTGATCGGCGGAGAGCTCGTCGGGCCAGCCGCGAAACCGGGTCGAGTACAGGGCGGGCTCGGAGAGGGCCGCGATCCAGGTGGCCACCCTGCCGCGCGCGAGCGGCCACCACGCGGCGACGCGCGCGGTGGAGAGGACGAGCTCCCGCTCGTGCACCGACACCGGCCGATCGTAGAGCGCGAGCTGGAGCACCTGCACCTCGCCGGCGACGCGGCCGCTGAGGGACACCGCCCGCTGGCGCAGGAGCTGCGTCCTGCGCGCGAAATCCGCGCCCGGCACCCGCTCGCCGGAGGCGATGGCGATCACCTGCACGGAGAGCCGCAGGTCGCCCGCCCAGATCTGCTCGTAGTGCGGCACTCCGGCGAGCGCCGCCAGCGCCGCGCGCGCGGTCGGCTCCACCGAGTCGGCATGCACGCGCGAGAGGCCCGCCTCGGCCAGGTACCCCCCGAGCCTGGTCAGGAACCCGGACCTCATCAGTGCTTGAGGATGGGAAAGCGCGGCCGCGGCGGAGCAGCCTTGGCCGCGCCGATCTGCCGGGCGGGTCCGTCGGCGCCGGCGATGCCTCCCACCAGGTCGTAGTCTCCCGCCTGCTCGATCTCGACCGGCACGATCTCACCGGCCCGCGCCTCGCCGCGGTTGATGTAGACCTTGCCGTCGATCTCGGGGGCCTGCCCCATGCAGCGGCCTTCGAGGAGCAGCTCGGTCTCGTCGGAGACGCCCTCGACGAGCACGTCCAGCGTGCGCCCCACCAGCTTCTGCTGGTGCTGCCTGCTGATCCGCCGCTGGATGCCGAGCAGCTTCTTCTGCCGCGCCGCCTTGACCCGCTGGGGGAGCTGCCCGTCCAGATCGAACGAGGGCGTTCCCTCCTCGCGCGAGAACTGGAACACGCCCACCTTCTCGAAGCGCATCTCCTCGACGAAGTCGCAGAGCTCCTCGAACTCCGCCTCGGTCTCGCCGGGAAAGCCGACGATGAAGCTGGTGCGGAAGGTGAGGTCGGGCACCCGCTCGCGGATCCTCGAGACCAGCCTGCGCACCCACTTCGCGTCGCGTCCGCGCTTCATCCGGCGCAGCACCGGATCGGCGATGTGCTGCAGCGGCATGTCGAGGTACCGCGCCAGGTTGGGCTGGGTGGCCAGCGCCTCGATGAGCGGCTCGGGGAAGTCGCGCGGATAGGCGTAGTGCAGGCGGATCCAGCGCGCCGGCACGTCGGCGAGCGCGGCGAGCAGATCGTGCAGGCGCGGCTTGCCGGGCAGGTCATGCCCGTAGGCGGTGAGGTCCTGCGCCACCAGGTTCAGCTCCACCGCGCCCTCGCCCACCAGCCGCTGCGCCTCGGCCACGATGTCGGAGATGGGCCGGCTGCGCTGCAGCCCGCGCAGCGTGGGGATGATGCAGAAGGTGCACTTGTTGTCGCAGCCTTCGCTGATCTTCACGTACGCGGTCCAGCGCGGCATGGAGTTGCGGCGCGGCGTGCGGCTGTCGGCGATGTAGTCGGGGTCGGGAATCACCGCCCGGTCCCGCTCTCCCTTGAGGATCCGGGCGATCTGCGGGTAGGCGGAGGTGCCGACGAAGTAGTCCACCTCCGGCATCTCCTGCTGGAGCACGTCGGCATACCGCTGCGTCAGGCACCCCGCCACCACCAGCGCCTTGCAGCGGCCGGTCTCCTTGTGGCGCGCGTGCTCGAGGATGGCGTCGATCGACTCCTGCTTCGCCTCGCCGATGAAGGCGCAGGAGTTGATCAGGATGACCTCCGCCTCGGCGGGCTCCTCCACGATCCGGTAGCCGTCCTCGAGCAGGCTGCCGAGCATGACCTCGCTGTCCACCCGGTTCTTCGGGCAGCCGAGCGAGAGGAGGTACAGTGTGGGAGACGCGTTCATGGAAGCGTGCGCTTATAACAGCGCCCGCAGGAAGATCCATCTTCCAAAGCCGGCCAGGGGCGGCTCCGCCGGGTCAGTCGCGGAAGTTTTCGAACGTCAGATCGACCTTGAGGTCGTCCATCCTGCTGCGGGCGAGCTGCATCGCAGCCTGCAGGTCGTCGCGGCTCTTGCCCGAGACGCGCACCGAGTCGCCCTGGATGGCGCCCTGCACCTTGAGCTTGCTGTCCTTGATGGCCTTGACCAGCGCCTTGGCCTTCTCGGTCTCGATGCCCTGGGCGAAGGTGAGCACCTGCGAGACGTACTTGCCGCTGTGCTCGACGGCGCCGTACTTGAGCCCGCGCAGGGCGACGTTGCGCTTGGCGAGCTTCTCCACCAGCACCGTGCGCGCCGCCTCCATGCGCTGCTCGGTGCTGCTGCGGATCTTCAGGCCCCTCGTAGGCGCCGCCACCTTCTCCAGGGTGGTCTCGGTGCCCTTGAAGTCGTAGCGCTGGTCGACCTCCTTCTTCGCCTGCTGGAAGGCGTTGTCGACCTCCTGCTCGTTCACCTTGCTGACGATGTCGAAGCTGGGCATGTCACATCTCCAGGACCACGGGGAGCACCATCGGCCGCTTCTCGATGCCCTTCTTCCAGACCGAGCGTACCGCGCGGCGCAGCGCCTCTTCCACCATGCCGTGATCGGTGCGCTGCACCGGGGGAAGCTCGGAGAGCGCAGCCATCGCCGCCTGGCGCGCCCGCTCCATCCGGCCCTCGTCGAGGCCGGCCACGCCCCTGCCGAGCAGCTCCGGCGCGCGCAGCACGTCGCCGCTCTTGCGGTCGAGCACGCAGAGGCACACCAGCATGCCGGTTTCCGCCAGCAGCTCGCGGTCGCGCAGCGCCACCTCGCCCACGTCGGCGAAGGCGCCGCGGGCGTCCAGGTAGCGGCGGCCGGCGGTCACCGCGCCGGGCACGACCGAGACCAGCTCGTCCGGGTGCAGCTCCACCGCGTCGCCGTCCTCGGCGATGACGCACCCCGCAGGGTCGACGCCGGTGCTCTCGGCCGTGCGCGTGTGCGCGGCGAGCATGCGGTACTCGCCGTGGATGGGCACGAAGCTGCGCGGCCGGACCAGCTCGATCATCATCCTCTGCTCGCCCTGGCAGGCGTGGCCGCTGGTGTGGATCAGCTCGGAGGCGCCGCTGGAGGTGGAGAGCACGCGGCAGCCGCGGCGCACCAGGTGGTCGACGATGTTGCCCAGCGCCCGGTCGTTGCCGGGGATCACCCGGCTGGAGAGGATGACCAGGTCGTTCCTCTCCAGCTGCACCGAGGGATGCTCGCCCAGGGCCAGCCGGGAGAGGGCGCTGCGGGCCTCGCCCTGGGCGCCGGTGCAGAGGATGGTCAGCTCGCGCGGCGAGAAGTGGCCGGCCGCTTCCGGATCGACGAAGCTGTCCGGCGGGCAGCGGACGTAGCCGAGGTCGAGAGCGAGCCGCACGTTGGTCTGCATGGAGCGGCCGAGCAGGACGATCTTGCGGTTCTGGGCCACCGCCGCGCGTGCCACGCTCTCGACGCGGTGGATGTTCGAGCCGAACATGGCCACCACGATGCGGCCCCTGGCCAGTGGGCCCGCGAAGATGCGCATCAGCGACTCGCCCACGTCCCGCTCGCTCACCCCGGCGCCTTCGCGCTCCGCGTTGGTGGAGTCGGAGAGAAGGCAGGCCACGCCGGCCTCGCCCAGCTCGGCGAAGCGGCGCACGTCGAGGCGCTTGCCGTCCACCGGGCTCCAGTCGATCTTGAAGTCGCCGGTGTGGATGACGAGGCCCGCCTCGGTGCGGAGCGCGTACCCGATCGCGTCCGGCACGCTGTGCGGCACCTGGAGCGGCTCGAATCCGATGGTGCGCCCGGCGGTGCCCGCGGCGCGGGGGGCGATCTCGCGCAGGTCGGCGGAGATGCCGTGCTCGGCCAGCTTCGCCTTGGTGACCGCGAGCGTGAAGCGGGTGCCCCAGACCGGGACGTCGGGGAACTCGCGCAAGAGGTACGGCAGCGCCCCCACGTGGTCCTCGTGGGCGTGGGTGAGCAGCACGGCATCGGGGCCGCCCGCGGCGCGCAGGTAACTGAGGTCGGGCGCGATGACCTCGACGCCGAGCGCCTGCTCGGCGTTGGGAAACATCAGCCCGCAGTCGACCACCACGCGGTCGCCGCCCGACTCCAGCACCATGCAATTCATCCCCACCTCGCCGAGCCCGCCGAGGGGGATGATGCGGACCGGTGCGGAATCAGCCACGGGTGAATCCTACATCCTGTTTTCGCCGCGCGCCCCGGGAGCGCATGTTACGAGTGGCCCGTGGATCCCCTCGCCAAGCTGCTCAACCCGCCGCAGCTCGAGGCCGTGCGCCACGGCGAAGGGCCGCTGCTCATCCTGGCTGGCGCCGGGTCGGGGAAGACGCGGGTGCTGACCCACCGCATCGCGTTTCTGTTGCGCGAGCGGCTCGCCCGCGCGCCGGAGATCCTCGCCGTCACCTTCACCAACAAGGCCGCCGGCGAGCTGCGCGAGCGGGTCGCGAAGCTGGTGGGGCCGGAGGCGGAGCGGCTCTGGGTGGCCACCTTCCATGCCGCCTGCGCGCGCATCCTGCGCCGGGAGGCCGAGGCGCTGGGGCTGACCCGCAGCTTCGCCATCTACGACGACGCCGATCAGCTCGCGGAGGTGAAGCGCGCCGCCTCCGACCTGGGGTTCGACGCCGGCACCGCCCGCCAGCACCTCTCGCGCATCGACCGCTGGAAGAACGCAGGGCTGTTGCCTTCCGAGGTGCGGGTCGCCGAATACGACGTGCCGGGGAAGACCGGCCTCAAGATTTACACGCGCTACCAGGCGGCGCTGCAGGCGTCGAACGCGCTCGACTTCGGCGATCTCATCGTCCGGGTGCTCGAGCTGTTCAGGAAGCGCGACGACATCCTGCAGGCCTACGCGGGCCGCTTCCGCCACATCCTGGTGGACGAGTTCCAGGACACCAATCCCGCCCAGTACCAGCTCTTGCGCATGCTCGCCTCGGTGCACGGCAACCTCGGCGTGGTGGGCGACGACGACCAGTCGATCTACCGCTGGCGCGGCGCGGAGGTGGACAACATCCTCGACTTCCCCCGGCACTTCCCGGGGACGAAGGTGGTGCGGCTGGAGCAGAACTACCGCTCCACCGGCAGGATCCTCTCCGCGGCGCACGCCATCATCGAGAAGAACGAGCGCCGGGCGGAGAAGAAGCTGTGGACCGCCGCCGGCGAGGGCGAGAAGGTGAGGGTGGTGCTCGCCGACGACGAGCGCGACGAGGCGGGCCGCATCGCGTCCGAGCTCTACGCGCAGAACGCGCGCGGCACCTCCTACGCGGAGATGGCGGTCTTCTACCGCGCCAACGCCCAGTCGCGCGCGCTGGAGGACGCGCTGCGGGCCCGGCGGGTGCCCTACCGCGTGGTGCGCGGGCGCTCCTTCTACGACCGCGCGGAGGTGAAGGACG
This sequence comes from Myxococcales bacterium, assembly GCA_035702105.1. Classification (GTDB taxonomy): domain Bacteria; phylum Myxococcota; class Myxococcia; order Myxococcales; family 40CM-4-68-19; genus 40CM-4-68-19. The sequence goes on from DASSQZ010000225.1 coordinate 28,515, forward strand.
TGGCGGCGTACCTGCGCCTGTGCGTGAACCCGCGTGCAGACGGCGACCTCTTGCGCATCATCAACACGCCGCCGCGCGGCATCGGCGACACCACCGTGGACCACCTGCGCGCCTCGGCCCGCAGGCAGGGACTGTCGCTCTGGGAGGCGCTCGGCTCCGAGGACCCGGAGCTTCCCGGAAACGCCCGGGCCAAGCTCCTGCCGTTCAAGGCGCTGGTCGACAGGCTGCGCGAGGGCGTGGCCCAGGACGCCGGGGCAGCCGACGCGATCGAGCGCGTCCTCGACCAGACCGGCTACGCCGACCGCTTGCGGCTGGAGGGCGAGGAAGGCGAAGACCGGCTGGAGAACCTGATGGAACTGGTGGGCGCCGCGCGCGAGTTCGACGCCGCCTGGGCAGGGGAAGGACGCGCGCCGCAGACCGCGGAGGCAAGCCCGGGCGCGAGCGCGATGCCCGAACCGAAGCCGGTGGTGCCCAACGCGCTCACGCAGACGCGCGCCGAATACCTGCGCGCGGTCCGCGCCGCTCCCGGCGCCCTGGGCAGCCCGCAGGACCCTGGCGAAGACGTGCCCGGCGACCGCCCCGATCCCCGGGCCGCGCTCGCCGCCGCGGCGCCCGACGACGAGGACGGACGCGCCGACACGCCGCTCCTGGGATTTCTCGAGCAGCTCGCGCTGGTCGGGGACGCCGACGCCGCGCAGGGCGGCGACCGGGTCTCGCTGATGACGCTGCACGCAGCCAAGGGGCTGGAGTTCGACGCGGTCTGGATGACGGGCCTTGAGGAGCGCGTGTTTCCCAGCGGCCGCTCGCTGGGCCAGACCGGCCCGATGGCCACCGGCGAAGAGGACCCCGCCGAGATGGCCGAGGAGCGCCGTCTCTGCTACGTGGGCATGACCCGCGCGCGAAAGCGGCTGACGCTCTCGCTCGCGCGCTGCCGATCGCTCTTCGGCGAGCTGCGCTTCAACCCGCCCTCGCGGTTCGTCCGCGAGCTGCCGGGGGACCTGACCGAAGGGCTGGCCGCGCTGGACCGCCTCTCCCCGATGCAGGAGCGCGCCCGCAAGGAGCCGGCCTGGGACGATTTCGACCAGCGCCCGAGATATGCGGAGGAGTCGCCGATCGGCGGACGCAACCGCATGCGGGAGTCCTCGCGCTACGAGCCCGCCTCGAAGCCCGCGGTGAAGCAGGCGGCCCCCGGGGTGGGCGGCGTGGGCCCCGGCGCGCGGGTCAAACACGCCTCGTTCGGCGTCGGCACCGTGGAAGAGGTCGACGGCGAGGGGCTCAACCGCAAGCTGGTGGTCCGCTTCGGCCCCGGCGTCGGCCTGAAGAAGGTCCTCGCCCGCTTCATCGACCCGGCCTGAGCGGAGAGGCCGCAGGTCAGTAATGCAGGTGTGGCCGGAGCAGCGCGTCGACGAGGACGCCGAGCAAGACCTGGACCAGGCCGGCACCGATGGCCTGGAACAGCCCGATGTCGTAGGCGAGGGAGTAGACGGCGAGCCAGGCGACGAAGGCGATGAGCGCCGGGATGATCAGGAACCAGAAATACGCGAAGGGCGTCACCAGCAGCGCGACCAGGAAGGTGACGAGGAGCGCACGCCCGAGCGTGTTCTTGCGGTTGCCGCGGGACACGGCTCCCACCGAAACCATCACCACCAGCGCGTGCAGCACCCAGGACGCAATCTTCAGGGCCAGCCAGGTCATGGAGGGAAGATAGCGTGATCCGCACCCGGGGATGCGTTAGATCGGCTGGAGATGACACCGGACCTCCCCGTCACCGAAGAGCTGCTGCACGCGCTGCCCAAGACGGACCTGCACTGCCATCTCGACGGCTCGCTCCGCCTGCGCACGCTCCTCGAGCTGGCGGAGCAGCAGGGGGTGCGGCTGCCGGCGGACACCGAGGACGGCCTCGCCAGGGCGATGAAGCTCGGCCAGCACCACGGCAGCCTCGAGGAGTACCTGAAGGGATTCGACATCACCCTCAGCGTCATGCAGACCGAGGACGCGCTCTACCGGACCGCCTACGAGCTGGCCATCGACGCCGCCGCCGAGAACTGCCGCCTGATCGAGGTGCGCTACGCGCCGGTCCTCCATCTCCAGAAAGGCCTCAAGCCCACCGTGGTGGTGGAAGCGGTCCTGGAAGGGCTGCGCGCCGCCACCCGCGAGACGGGCATCCTCGCGGGAGTGCTGGTCTGCGGCATCCGCAACATGAGCCCGGACACCTCCCTGCGCCTCGCCGAGCTATCGGTCGCCTACAAGAACCGCGGCGTGCTCGGGTTCGACCTCGCCGGGGCCGAGCACGGCAACCCGGCCAAGGACCACCAGGAGGCGTTCCAGCTCATCCTCAACAACAACATCAACTGCACCGTGCATGCGGGCGAGGCCTACGGGCCGCCGTCCATCGCGCAGGCGCTGCACTACTGCGGCGCGCACCGCATCGGCCACGGCGTGCGGCTGCGCGAGGACGGCGACCTGCTCAATTACGTCAACGACCACCGCATCCCCATCGAGTGCTGCCCCTCATCCAACGTGCAGACCGGCGCGGTGCTCGACATGGCCAGCCACCCCTTCAAGTTCTACCTGGACTTCGGCATCCGGGTGACCATCAACACCGACAACCGGCTCATCACCAACACCAGCGTCACCAAGGAGCTCTGGGTCGTCTCCAGGCAGTTCGGCCTGACCGCGAGCGACATCCGCAACATCCTGGTGGCGGGCTTCAAGAGCGCGTTCCTCACCTTCCACGACCGATCCCAGCTGGTGCGCAAGGCGCAGAACGAGATGGACGAGGTGATCGCCCGCTTCGTCGCCCGCGCGCCGCAGAACGGCGCGCCGGCGAAGAAAGCGCCTGCCTCGAAGCCTCCCGCCTCCAAGCCGCCCGCCCGGCGCACCTGAGGCGCCTGCAGGGCGATTGAACAGCCGGGCGGACCGACGTTGCGATGCAGGACGGCGGGATCTACCGTCCCCCCATGTCGCTCGACAAGACCCTCGCGATGATCCTCGCCGGCGGCGAAGGCCGCCGTCTCGCCCCGCTCACCCAGGAGCGCTCGAAGCCCGCCGTGCCCTTCGGCGGCCGTTACCGGATCATCGATTTCGTGCTCAGCAATTTCGCCAACTCGGGCGTGCTGCGGATGAAGGTGCTCACGCAGTACAAGTCGGAGTCGCTCAACACGCACATCTCGCGCGGCTGGCGGCTCAGCTCCATGCTCGGTCAGTTCGTCGAGAGCGTGCCGGCGCAGCAGCGCACCGGGCCCGAGTGGTATCGCGGCTCTGCCGACGCCATCTACCAGAACCTGAACCTGGTCACCGACGAGGAGCCCGACTTCGTCTTCGTCTTCGGCGCCGACCACATCTACCGCATGGACGTGCGGCAGATGCTCGACTTCCACGTCCAGCACAAGGCGGACTGCACGGTGGCCGCCATTCCCGTGCCCATCGAGGAGGCCAGCTCCTTCGGCATCATCACCGCCGACGAGAGCGGGAGGATGGTGGACTTCCAGGAGAAGCCGAAGAACCCGAGGCCGATGATCGGCAACCCGCGGGCGGCGCTGGTCTCCATGGGCAACTACCTCTTCACCACCGAGGCGCTGGTGCGCGAGATCGTCCGCGACGCGGGCAAGGAGAGCGCGCACGATTTCGGCAAGTCGATCATCAGCGAGATGCACAAGCGCAGCCGGGTCGCGGTCTACGACTTCGCCACCAACCGCGTGCCCGGGCAGGGGCCCAACGAGACCGGGTACTGGCGCGACGTGGGGGACCTGGACACGTATTACGAGTGCAACATGGACCTGGTGGCGGTGGACCCCAGGCTCTCGCTCTACAACACCCGCTGGCCCATCTACACCGCGCCCGCGCACACCGCCGCCCCTGCCAAGTTCGTCTTCGCCAACGAGGAGGAGGGGCGCGTCGGCCGCGCCACCGACTCGCTGGTGAGCGAGGGCTGCATCATCTCCGGCGGCAGGGTGGACCGCTCGGTAGTCTCGGCCAACGTGCGGGTGAACTCCTACGCCGACGTCGAGGCGAGCCTGCTCTTCGAAGGCGTGAAGGTGGGCCGGCGCGCCCGCATCCGCCGCGCCATCATCGACAAGAACGTGGAGATCCCGCCCGGGCTGGAGATCGGGTACGATCCGGAGGAGGACCGGAAGCGGTTCTTCGTCAGCCCCAAGGGCATCGTGGTCGTTCCCAAGGGAATGCGGCTCGGGGGCTGAGCAAAGGAGCACTTGGCCCGCGTCGTCTTCCTCTGGCACTTGCACCAGCCCGAATACCGCGATCCGGTGACCGGCCGGCCGGTCCTGCCCTGGGTGCGGCTGCACTCGACGCGCGCGTACACCGACATGGCCGCGGCCCTGGAGCCGCACGACGACGCGCGGGTGGTGGCCAACTGGGCGCCGTCCCTCTTGCTGCAACTGGAGGCCTACGCCAGCGGCAGGGCGGTGGATCGCGACGAGGAGATCGCCCGCAAGCCGGTGGACACGCTCACCCCGGCGGAGCGCGCCCACGTCGTCAAGGAGAGCTTCGCGGTCGACTGGGGGGTCTGGGTCAAGCCGGTCCCCCGCTATGCCGAGCTCCTCGCGAAGCGCGGGACCGACCTGCGCAGGATCGACCTCCTCCGCGCGCAGGAGGCCTTCTCGGCGCAGGACCTGCTCGACCTGGAAGTCCATTTCATGCTCGCCTGGATGGGGTTCGCCGCGCGTCGCGAGGAGCCGCTGGTGGCCGAGCTGATCGGCAAGGAGCGCGGCTACGCCGAGGCGGACAAGCTGCAGCTCCTCGAGCTGTCGAGGCGGATGGCCGGCAGGGTGGTGCCGCGCTGGAAGGCGCTGGCCGAGCGCGGCATCGTGGAGATCGCCTGCTCTCCCATGTTCCATCCCATCCTGCCGCTGCTGATCGACAGCGACAGCGCGCGCCGCGCCACTCCGGACATGTCGCTGCCGCCGCGCTTCCGGCACCCGGAGGATGCGCGCGAGCAGGTCCGCCGCGGCCTTTCGCGCGCGGCGCAGGACTTCGGGGCGCGCCCGGGCGGCATGTGGCCCAGCGAGGGCTCCGTCTCGCCCGAGGTGATCGGGCTCCTCGGCGAGGAGGGCGTGCGCTGGTGCGCCACCGACCAGGGCATCCTCGAGCGGAGCGAGCTTGCCACCCAGCCTGGCCGCGGCGCGCCGCACCATGCGCCCTGGGCTTGCGGCGAGCTGGCGGTCTTCTTCCGCGATCGCGACCTGAGCGACGCCGTCGGGTTCCGCTACGCGCGCAGCGCTCCGCGCGACGCCGTTTCGGACCTGCTGCAGCGGATCGAGGCCGCAGGAGCGGACGCGACGGTGACGGTGGCGCTGGACGGCGAGAATCCCTGGGAGCATTACCCGCAGTCGGGAGAGCCGTTCCTGCGCGAGCTGTACACCCGTCTGCGCGGCAGCGGGGTGACCGCCGTGCTGCCCCGCGACGAGATCGCGGCGCGCAAGCCCGCCGGCCGGATCTCGCGCATCCACTCGGGGAGCTGGATCGACGCGAACTACCGCATCTGGATCGGTCACGCCGAGGACAACAGGGCCTGGTCGCTGCTCGGCCAGGCGCGCTCGGCGCTCGATCAGGCGCGGCCGCGGCTGATGCCGGAGCAGCTGGAGAAAGCCTGGGCAGCGGCGCTGGCGGCGGAGGGCAGCGACTGGTTCTGGTGGTACGGCGACGACTTCGCCACCGACAACGCGCCCGAGTTCGACGCGCTCTTCCGCCGCCAGGTGGAGCAGATCTACCGCCACATCGGCCTGCCGCCGCCGGAACGCCTGGCCCTGCCCATCATCTCGCCCTCCAAGGACAAGACGCAGGCGCAGCCGGTGATGGTGCAGCCGCAGCGCCTGATCCATCCGCTCATCGACGGCTACTCGCGCAGCTACTACGAGTGGGCCGGCGCGGGCTTCTACCGCCCGGGCACCACCGCCGGCAGCTCGATGTACCAGAACGCAGGCGCCTTCCTGCAGCTCTGGCACGGCTTCTCGCTCTCGGAGCTCTTCCTCCGCCTCGATCCCGTGCAGGGCGCCGACACCAGCGGCGAGCTGCGCATCCTGCTCACGACCCGGGGAGGTCCGGACAAGGCGCTCGCCATGACGGTGCAGCCGGGAGCCGCCTGCCCGGTGCGCGACGAGAGCGGCGCGCAGGTGGGCGCCGGCCGCTGCGGCGCGCTGGTGGAGCTCTCCATCTCGCTCACGGCGCTGGGGCTGTCCGCGTCCGATCACCTGCGCGTGCTCCTGCGCCTGGTCCGCTCCGGCGTGGAGGTGGACCGGTTTCCCCGCTACGGCGAGTTGGAGATGGTGGTCCCCGACCGGAGCTTCGAGCGCACCCACTGGCACGTCTGACGATCGGGCGCAGGGCCGGCCGTCCGCGGCCGGACCGGAATCGCGTCGGATTTGCTACATTGCGCGCCGACAATGCCGCAGCTCCGCAGAGACCCCATCGGGGGCCGATGGGTGGTCATCGCGCCCGAGCGCGCCGATCGCCCGAGCGCTTTCCTGCGCCGCGCTCCGGAGCCCGACGAGGGCATCTGCCCCTTTTGCGCCGGCAATGAGAAGATGACGCCGCCCGAGTTGCTGGCGCGGCGCGAGAACGGCGCCTGGACGCTGCGGGTCGTGCCCAACCGCTATCCCGCGCTGCGCACGGAGATCCAGATGTCGCGCGCGGGCCACGGGCTCTTCGACAGCATGGCCGGCGTCGGGGCCCATGAGGTGGTGATCGAGAGCAGCGACCACGCGGCCACGCTGGCGAGCATGCCCGCGGCGCAGATCGAGGCCGTGCTCCGCGCCTGGCAGGAGCGCATGGAGGACCTGGCGCGCGACCTGCGCCTGCAGTCGATGATCGTGTTCAAGAACCACGGCGCGCCCGCCGGCGCCACCCTCCATCACGCGCACTCGCAGCTGATCGCGCTCCCCTTCGTGCCGGAGACCCTCGCCTCCGAGTTGCAGGCAGCGCGCCGGCACTTCGCCGACAAGGAGCGCTGCGTGTTCTGCGACGTGCTCGCGCAGGAGCTCGCGGAAAAGGAGCGCGTGGTGCTGGAGAACGAGGCGGTGGTGGTGCTCTCGCCCTGGGCCGCCCGCAGCCCGTTCGAGCTGTCGATCCTCCCCCGCCAGCACCGCTCCTCCTTCGAGTCGGCCAATGGACAGGAGCTGCCGGCGCTTGCGGACGCGCTGCGCACGATCTTGAGAAAGATCGACGTTGCACTGGAAAACCCCGCCTACAACCTCTACCTGCACACCATGCCGCTGCGCGAGCCGCCCAACGACTTCTACCATTGGCATCTCGAGCTCAAGCCGGTGCTCTCGCAGCAGGCGGGCTTCGAGTGGGCCAGCGGCTGCTACGTCAATCCCACCGCGCCGGAGGAGGCGGCTGCCTTCCTCCGGCAGACGGAGGTGTTCCCGTGAAGATCCTCTTCGTCGCGTCGGAAGCCGCGCCCTACGTGAAGACGGGCGGCCTCGGCGACGTCATCGGAGCGCTTCCCCGCGCGCTCGCCGGGCGCGGCCACGACATCCTGGTGGTGCTCCCGCGCTACGGGCAGATCGACGGCCAGCAGTTCGGACTGCGCGATACGGGCCGGCGGGTGGAGGTGCAGTTCCCCAACCTGAACGCGGCGGCGCACGTGCATGTGCACGTCCCGGCGGAGCGGCTTCGCTACCTCTTCCTGCAGAACCCCTGGTACGACCGGAAGGAGCTGTACGGCGAGGCGGGAAAGGACTATCGCGACAACCACAAGCGCTTCGCCCTGCTCAGCGCCGGCGCGCTGGAGGCGGCGCGGCAGCAGAACTTCATCCCCGACGCCATCCATGCGCACGACTGGCAGGCGGCGCTGGTGCCGCTCATCGTCAAGCGCGGCTGGGCGGGGCGCCCGTCCCCGATCCGGGCACGCTGCGTCTTCACCATCCACAACCTGGCCTTCCAGGGCATCTTCCCGCGCGACGCGATGGTCGACCTGGGCCTGCCCATGGACCTCTTCAACCCCGACGCGCTGGAGTTCTACGGCAACACCAACCTCCTCAAGGCGGGGCTCACCTTCGCGGAGAAGCTGACCACCGTCTCGCCGACGTACGCGCGGGAGATCGTGCAGAGCCGCGAAACCGGGGCAGGCCTGGAGGGCCTGCTCCGCCACCGCGAGGCGGACCTGACCGGCATCATGAACGGCGTCGACTACGATCGCTGGAGCCCGGAGAAGGATCCGGCGCTGCCCCACCGCTATTCGGCGCTGGACCTGTCGGGGAAGGCGGCGTGCAAGGCGGCGCTGCAGGACGAGTTGGGGCTCGACCGCGACCCCGGGGCCATGCTCTGCGCGGCCATCGGCAGGCTGGCGCACCAGAAGGGCTACGACATCGTTGCGCAAGCGCTGCCGGGGATGATGGAGCGCAAGATCCAGTTCGCCATGCTCGGCACCGGCGACGCGGCGCTGGAGGAGGAGTTCGCCGCCCTGGCCGTCAAGTACCCGACCCGCATCTCCGCGCAGCTCCGCTTCGACGACAAGCTCGCCCACCGCATCGAGGGAGGAGCGGACGTCTTCCTGATGCCGTCCAGATTCGAGCCCTGCGGGCTCAACCAGCTCTACTCGCTCCGCTACGGAACCCTGCCGCTGGTCCATGCCGTGGGCGGCCTCGCCGACAGCATCAGCGAAGGGCCGAACGGCTGGGGCTTCCGCTTCGAGGAGGAGAGCCCCAAGGACCTGCTGGCTGCGCTGGACCGCGCCCTGATGCTCTGGAGGGACAAGTCGGGATGGCGGGCGGCGCAGCAGAGGGCCATGGCGCGGGACCACTCGTGGGATCGCGCCGCGGGGCAGTACGAAGCGCTCTACCGCGGCTAGTCCCGGCCGCTGCAGGCGGCTCAGGAACCACGCAGATCTCCGAGGGCCCCGGTCGAGGCGCCAGGGGGTGCGACATTCCGCGCGCTTGCATGGCGGAGCCCGCGGCGTTACACTCGGTGTTGAGATTGATAACCATTCTCAATATCATCGGTAGGACGCCATGATCCTCTGCATCTGCCGCTCGACCACCGATCGCGAGGTCGACGCTGCCATCGGAAACGGCGCCCGCTCGCTCGGCGAGGTGGCCGCCCGGGCCAACGGCGCAGGCAGCGATTGCGGCTGCTGCAAAAGCGCCATCGAGCAGCGTCTGGAAGACGCCTGCCGCAACGACTGCGCCAATTGCCCCCGGCAGGTGGCTGCGGTAGCTTGCGCCGCGCTCTGACCAGCGGGGGTTCGATGAAGGGCGACAAGCAGGTCATCGCGCTGCTCAACGACGTCTTGACCGCGGAGCTCACCGCGGTGAACCAGTACTTCCTCCACGCCCGCCTCTGCCACCACTGGGGATACGAGCGCCTGGCCGACAAGGTGCGCAAGGAGAGCATCGAGGAGATGAAGCACGCCGATGCGCTGATCGAGCGCATCCTCTACCTGGAAGGGCTGCCCAACCTGCAACGCTACGGCAAGGTCGGCGTGGGCCAGACCGTGCCCGAGCAGTTCGCCCTGGACCTGGCAGTCGAGTACGACGCGGTCAAGCGCCTCAACGACGGCATCGAGGCCTGCCGCGCCGCCTCCGACAACGGCACCCGCGACCTTCTGGAGAAGATCCTCCGCGACGAGGAGGAGCACGTGGACTGGCTGGAAACCCAGCAGGAAACCATCAAGCAGATCGGCCCCGAGCGCTACCTCTCCGAACAGCTCAAGGGCTAGAGCGCATCTCGTCCCGGCCGCCGAAGGCGGCTTGGGGCCACGTCCGTAGTGTTGGACCTGGACGCTATGAGACGCGTGCTAGACGCGGGTCTCCTTGGGGAGCTGGGAGAGGTACTCCTCGACCAGCTGCTTCTGCTTCTTCTCGTCCATGTTCATCTGCACCAGGCGGCCTGCCGCCTCGATGGCGATGTCCACCGCCTGGGCGCGCAGCTCGACCATGGCCTGCCGCTTCTCCTCGCCGATGGTCTTGCGCGCGGCCGCCAGGAGATCGTCGCTCTCCTTGCGCGCCGCCGCCATCAGCTCCGCCTTGGCCGCGGCAACCTCCTGCTGGCTCTTGCGCAAGAGCTGGGCGCTCTCCTCGCGCACCCGCTCCAGCGCCGCCTTCATCTCGCCGCTCGCCGCTTCCGCCGCGGCGCGCTCGCGCTTCGCCGACTCGATGGCGTCGGCAATGCTCTTCTCCCGGGTCTCGATCATCTGGAGGATGGGTCCCCAGGCGAACTTGCCCAGCACGACGATGAGCAGCGCGAAGGTGACGAACGTCCAGAAGCTGAGGGCGAAGTTGACGTCGGTGAGGCTGGCGGCGAGGACCATGTGCGGAAAACCTCCGTGCAGCGGGGGCCTTGTACCACGGCCCCCGCGTCGATGACGGCTACTTGACCGCGAGGATGATGCAGACCACCTCGGCGAAGAGCGTGACGCCTTCGATGAGGGCGGCCGCGATGATCATCGAGGTGCGGATGTCGCCGGCCGCGGAGGGCTGGCGGGCGGTGCCCTCCATGGCCGCCGCGGCGAGCCGGCCGATGCCGAACCCGGCGCCGATGACGGCGAGGCCGGCTCCGAGCGCTGCTGCCAGGTACCCGAGCGAGAACTGGTTCATGTTCAGACCTCCAACTGCTTTCGATGCCCCGAGCCCCAGCGGCGAGGAGTGGCAAGTTGTCGCGGGGTGTGGACCCGAGGCCGCTGTGAGGTGGCCCAGCCCGCGAATGGGTTCATCCGCTCCTAGTGCGCGTGCTGCGTCATGCCGATGAAGAGGGCGGAGAGGATGGTGAAGACGTAGGCCTGCACCAGCGCGACGAACAGTTCGAGCAGGAAGATGCCCAGGGCGAAGGCCACGCTCACCGGCGCAACGTAGACGGAGATGAAGAGCGTCAGCGCGATGAGGAAGAAGATGACGATGTGGCCCGCGACCATGTTGGCGAAGAGGCGCACGGTGAGCGCGAAGGGCTTGGTGAAGAGGCCGAAGAACTCGATCACGAACATCAGCGGCCAGAGCGCCTTGGGAACGCCGCTCGGCACCAGGTGCGTCCAGTACCCCACCGCGCCCTGCGCCCGCATGCCGGCGATCTGCGTCAGGATGAAGGTGAAGAGCGCCAGCACCATGGTGACGGAGAGGTTCCCGGTCGCGGTGGAGATGCCGGGAAAGCCGCGCCAGGCGGGGATGGGCAACAGGCCGCTGATGTTCATGAAGAGGATGAAGAAGAACGCCGAGCAGAGGTAGGGCGTGTACAGGTCGGCGTGGTGGCCGATGTTCTTCACCGAGATCTCGTCGCGGATGAACATCACCAGCGACTCGAGCAGGTTGTAGCCGCCCTTGGGAATCAGCGCCCGCTTGCGCGCCCCCAGCCCCACCACGATGAGGAGGATGCCCGCGGCGATCCACATGTTGATGACGTGCTTGGTGATGTCGAGGCGGATGTAGCGGTTGCCCGCCCAGAAGCCGAGCGGCACCACCGTCTGGTCCTGCACGTGATGGAAGATGTGGGAGGCGATGCCCTCGTCCTCCTTCTCCTCCCGGGCCTCGCGCTCGGTCTCGTTCTCGGCGGCGCGGCCTTCGCTCGCCGCCTCGTCGTGCGCAGGCTGCGCGGCGGGCGGCCGGGCGGGCTCGGCCTGGGCGAGAAGGAGTGCGGCGAAAAACACCATCATGGAGTCGCTCCCTGCGGACGCGAGCTGCGGTGGACGAAGAGGACCTCGACGAGCTGCGTGGCGGCGTACAGGGTAAAGAAAGCGCCCGTGTACACCAGCGCCAGATTGCCGCGCGCGCCGGAGACGAGGAGGCCAGCCGCAACCAGGACGGCGCGGCAGAGGAAGCCGACGGTGAAGGCGGCGAGCAAGCCGTTGATCCCCTTGCCGGCGGAGAGCGAGAGCGCGCCCAGGCCAACCAGCGCCCCGAGAGAGGCAGCCGCAGCGCCATGAACCGCCGCGCTGCGCAGAGGGCCAGGGAGCAAGAGGCACGCGCCGAGGCCGAGGGCGCAGGCAGCCGCGCTGGCGAGGGCGAACGGGGCGAGGCGCGCGGTGCGAGAAGCGGAAGTCACTTCGGTCCCTTGCCCAGATTCGTGATGATCTTGAAGAACATGTAGAAGCCGACGCCGATGCCGAAGAGCGACCCGCCCACCAGAAGCCACGGTCCGGTGCCGAGCTTCCTGTCCAGCCACCACCCCGCAAGCGTTCCCAGCCCCACCGCGCCGGCGAGCTGCCAGCTCGCGTCGATGTAGGGCCCAGCCTTCCGGTACGCGGAGCCGATCCCTTCGCCGATGCTCTCGCCCGGACGGTCGTTCTTCCGCTTGCCCGCCATCCGCGCCCTTCCCCGAAAAAAGCAGGGCCGTTTAGCACGCGGCCGGAGTGCCAGTCAAACGCGCCGTGTTATGGTTCCCGAATGGTCCGGCCGTCCAGCAGCCTCCTCGGGAGCTCCCGCGCCGCCCGCCGCGCCACGCTCCGCGCGGAGGCCTGGCGCGCCACGGTGCAGGTCTTCCGCAAGATCAGGCACCTCCTGGCCAAGGTCCTTTCCCTCGCCACGGACCTGGTGCTGCTCTGCGCGCTGCCGTTTTTCTACCTGGCCGCAGCCTACCTGGTCCTGGACCTGCCGCTGCGCTGGATATCCCACAGAAGCGCACCCGGCGGCTGGCCGCTGGCGCTGTTCGCGGGCGCCGCCATCGTCTGTCTCACCGGCATCTCCCGCGCCGTCCAGGACGTGCCTCCCATCGCCCCTGTGCGGCCCGGATTCGCCAAGGTGATGCTGGGCCTCTCCTGGGTGACCGCCCTGCTGCTGGTCCTGGGCGATTTCGCCTAGCCTAGCTTCACGCCGACAGCGCCGAGCGGAAGGCCGCGACCGTCTCCTCGATCTCCTTCGCCCCGTGAGCGGACGAGACGAAGGCTGCCTCGAACTGCGAGGGAGGAAGGTAGACGCCGCGTTCGAGCAGCGCGCGGTGGACCCGGCCAAAGCGGGCGGTGTCCGACTTTTTTGCGCTCGGGTAGTCGTAGACCTCGCCGGAGGAGAAGAAGCAGGTCCACATCGAGCCGACCTGGTTCACCTGCGCTGGCACGCCGACCCGGCGGCACTCGTCGCCCAGCCGCGCACACAGCTCCGCCGTCCGCCGCTCGATGCCTTCGGTGAATCCGGGCTGCGCGACCAGGTCGAGCATGACGATGCCCGCCGCCATGGCGAGCGGGTTCCCGGAGAGCGTCCCCGCCTGGTAGATGGGGCCGTCCGGAGCGACCTGCGCCATGATCTCCTCGCGCCCGCCGTACGCGCCCACGGGCAATCCGCCGCCGATCACCTTGCCGAGACAGGTGAGATCCGGCTCGATTCCGAAGCGCTGCTGCGCGCCTCCGCGCGCCACCCGGAATCCGGTCATCACCTCGTCGCAGATGAAGAGCGCGCCGGCCCTGCGGGTCTCCTCGCGCAAGGCCTGGAGGAATCCGTCCCGGGGCACGAGGACGCCCATGTTGCCCACCACCGGCTCGATGATGGCGGCTGCGGTCTCGCTCCCTTGCGGACCCCGGAAGAAGTCCCGCACCGCGCCGGCGTCGTTGTAGGGCAGCACGGTGGTGAGCGCCGCCAGCGCCTTCGGCACGCCCGGCGAGTCGGGCAGCCCCAGCGTCTCCACTCCCGAGCCTGCGCGCACCAGGAGCGAGTCGGTTGCGCCGTGGAAACATCCCTCGAACTTGACGATCCGCTCGCGCCGCGTGAACCCGCGCGCCACCCGCAGCGCGGCCTGGGTAGCCTCGGTGCCGGAGCTGACGAAGCGCAGCTTCTGCATCGAGGGCACCAGCGCCCGCACCTTCTCGCCGAGGACGCTCTCGCGCGCGGTGGGCGCGCCGAAGCTCGTGCCCAGGGCAGCCGCCTCCTGGATGGCGGCGAGAATCCTCGGGTGCGCGTGCCCGGCCAGGAGCGGTCCCCAGGAGAGGACGTAGTCGATGAAGGAGTTGCCGTCCTCGTCGTAGAGCCGGGCGCCTTCGCCCCGCGCGACGAAGAGCGGGTCGCCTCCGACGCCCTTGAAGGCGCGCACCGGCGAATTCACTCCGCCGGGAAAGAGCCCCTTCGCCCTGGCAAACTCGCGGCTCGACGCTTCGGTCTTCATGACGGCGAGGGTGTATCGCCCCCGCCCGCCAGCGTAAAGCGCCTCAGTGGGTGGAGGCGCGGCGCTGGGCGAGGCCGCGGTCCCAGACCGCCGCCCAGTTGCGCGGATTCACGGCCTTGCCGCGCTCGAGGCGCCGCTCGGCGCGCTCGAGGGCGAACTGCACCGCCTCGGGCGAGTCGTGCCGCGCGAGCGCGGCGGTGTAGGCCTTCACCGCGCCTTCGTCATCGCCCAGCTCGGCGAGGCAGTTCCCCTTCTCGAAGAGCGCCTCGGCGCCCTTCTGGGTGCCATGGTACTTGGCCTCCACCCGGTCGTAGGCTGCGATGGCGTCGGCGTGGCGGCCGGAGAGATGGAAGGTGGAGGCGGAGAGCAGCGCCGCGGCGGCGGCCAGCGGCGACTGCGGCCAGCGGCTCTGCAACTCGGCGGCGGCCGCGCGGCCCTCGTGGTACTGGCTGTGCTCGATCAGGGCGCGGGCGATCTTCAATTGCGCCATGTCCGCTCCCGGCCGATCCGGTGCCGCGGCCACCTGGTCCCTCCAGGCCTCGATGGCCCCGCGCACGTCGCCGTTGCGGATGTTCAGGTCGCCCAGCCGCTCGCGCGCCTCGAACGACTCCGGCGCGGTGGGGTAGCGCTTCACCAGCTGCCGGTACTCGCTGGCGGCGCAGCGCGGATCGTCCAGGTACACGGCGCAGAGGTCGCCTGCGAGCTTGAGCGCGCCCCGTCGGATGGCGTCGGCCTGGGCGCCGTCCTCGTCGCGCAGGGTGAGCAGGAGCGCGCGAGCCTCGAGCAGCGCCGTCTTGTGGTGGCCCGCCAGGGCGAGATCGCGCGCCTGCTGGAGGCGGCCGGCAGGTCCTCCGCAGGCGCCGGCGGCGGCGGAGGCAAGCAGAACGGCGAGGGCGAACGGGCGCTGCACGGAGATCGAGGTACCATTGCCGCAGCGGGCGCGCAACGACGCAGTTCTGGGTGCGGGTGGGTGGATCAGCGCCTGTACGCCGGCACCGCGTAGACCGCGGCGTGGCCGTCCTGGTCGGTCCAGTAGATGGCGCCGCGCGCGATGGTCGGGGCCGCAAAGGTGGCGACGGGCGCGGAGAAGCTGCGCAGGACGTTTCCTGTGGCGGCGTCGAGGATGACGAGCGAGCTGGTGGAGAAGTCGGGCGCGCTGGTTTCCAGGGCGAGGATCTCGCCCGCCGCGGCGATGGGCGCGATCACGTATCCGGCCAGGTCGCGGTGCCAGACCACGCTGCCGGTGTCCGGCCGGAAGGCCACCACCTGCCCGGGCGCGCCCGAGGGCGTGCGCCCGCCCGCCGCGTAGAGCAGGCCGTGCGCCACCGCGGGTGTGGAGATGCTGCCGAATCCGATGGTCGGGTCGCCACCCACGGTGGGGTTCGCCGGGTCGATGGTGGCGATGGGATAGGTCCAGACCGGCCCCGCGGCGAGCGCGTCGCGGCGGAGCACGTAGAGGTTGCCGTCCTTGCTGGTCGCCGCAATCAGCTTGAGCCCGCCCGCGTCGACGAGCGCGGGCGAGCTGCCGAAGTCGGAGTTCTCCAGCGCGGTGGGGTTCTGCCAGCGATCGAGGACCGTCAGGGTGTGCGGATCGATGGCGAGAAAGGCCTGCGCGTTGGGCTCGGCGGAGGCCGGGCCGATGCGGTTGCCGGTGGTGGCGTAGAGCCGGTTCTCGTCCTCGGCGATGGCGATGCTGCTCCAGATGGTGGCGCCCTGCTGGCCCGGGTTCACCAGCGGCTGCGACTGCACCGCGCCGCTGGCGAGGTCCACCGCGACGATGCGGCCGGCCACCTCGTCGCAGTGGGCCGACGAGGCGACTCCCAGGTAGAGCCTCCCCAGGGCGGTGGAGACTGCGGGAGAGGACTGGACGAACTCGCCGTGGCCGGCCGCGGTGGGATCGGCGATGCGCGCCGACCAGAGGGTCGAGCCGTCGCTCGCCCGCAGCGCATAGGCGCTTCCGTCGGGCGAGGCCGCGTAGACGACGCCGTTCTCGATGGCGGCCGCGGACCAGTATCCCGGCTTCTTGGTGCCCTCGCAGTTGGTGGTGATGGGCGAGGTCAGGTCGGTGCGGCGCCAGCGCTCGCGGCCGGTGGCCTGATCGATGGCGATGACCTGCCCGCTGAAGGCGGTGGTGTAGACGGCGATGCCGTCCCCGACCACCGCTTGCGTATAGACGAACTGGCCGAATTCGTTTGCCGGCCAGGCCTCGCGCAGGTTGGGCGCTTCCGCGGCCGCGAAGATGCCTCCGTTCTCCGACCCGCCCCGCGCGTCATGGCGGAACTGCCGCCAGTCGCCGCCGCCCAGCGGTCCTGCATCCGGTCGTCCGCCGTCCACGCCGGCGTCGGGAAGGCCGCCGTCGAGGCCTGCATCGGGGAGGGTTCCGGCATCGATGCCTGCGTCGGGGATGGAGACGATGACGCCGCCTCCTCCGCCGTCAGCGGCGTTGGCAAGGCGCCCGCCGCTCGACCCGCACGCCGTCGCGCACAGCACCAACCCGCACCAGGCCCCGCGCATCGCGCCCCCCGCCACAGGAAGCTGGTGAGCCGGCGGTGGGGGAGCAAGCCCTACGTCTCGCCGTCGGGCGGGGAGCCGTCGTCGTCCTCGTTGCCTGCCTGGTCGGCTGCAAGCGCCGCCGCGGCGTCGGCCTCGCGCTCTTCCGGCGCCCGGGTCGCCCCCACCACCTTCTCGCCGTCCTGCGAGAGCGACATCACCCGCACCCCCTGCGTGTTGCGGCCGATGATGGAGACGTCGGCGACGCGGCTGCGGATGAGCGTGCCCTTGTTGGTGATGATCATCACCTGGTCGGCGTCGGTGACCTGCAGCATGGCCACCACGCTGCCGTTGCGCTCGCCGGTCTTGATGTCGATGACGCCCTTGCCGCCGCGGTGGGTGAGCCGGTACTCGTCGATGGCGGTGCGCTTGCCGTAGCCGTTCTCGGTGATGGTGAAGAGCGTGGCGCCGGCCCGCGACAGCTCCGCTCCCACCACGCGGTCCCCTGCCTCGAGCGTGATGCCCTTGACGCCGAAGGCGGTGCGGCCCATGGCGCGCGCCTCCTTCTGGTCGAAGCGGATGGCCATGCCCTGGGAGGTGCCGATGAGGATGTCCTCGTCGCCCTTGGCCAGCATCGCCGCCACCAGCGAGTCGCTCTCCTCGATGGAGAGCGCCTTGAGTCCCGAAGGCCGGGGGCGCGCAAAGGCGGCGAGCTTGGTGCGCTTGACCAGGCCGTTCTGGGTGACGAAGACGATGTAGGGCCCCTGCGCCACCTGCACCGCCTTCGAGGCCACCCGCGCCGCCTCGCTCTCCTCCACCTCCTCGCCTTCGCCGGCAGGCGCCGCGGTTTCCTCGGCGGCGGGCGCCTCCTCCTCGGCGCCGTCGTCGTCCCCCTTCTTCGGCGCCTTCAGCTCCTTCACCGGAAGGAGCGCCGCGATCTTCTCGTCCTGCTGCAGCGGCACCAGGTTGACGATGGCCTTGCCCCGGGCTGCGCGTCCCGCCTGCGGCAGCTCGTGCACCTTGAGCCAGAAGAGGCGGCCCTTGCTGGTGAAGATGAGCACGTACGCGTGCGTCGAGGCGACGAAGATCTGCTCGATGAAGTCCTCGTCGCTGGTGGCGGCGCCGGCCTTTCCACGCCCGCCGCGGCGCTGCGCGCGGTAGAGCGAGACCGGGTTCCGCTTCACGTAGCCCTGGTGGGAGAAGGTCACCACCATGTCCTCTTCCGCGATCAGGTCCTCGTCGGAGAGGTCGGAGGCCTCGCCCTGGATCTCGGTCCGGCGCGGATCGGCGAAGAGCGTCTTCACCTCGCGCAGCTCGTCCTTGATCACCCCGAGCAGGAGCTGCTCGGAGCTGAGGATCGCCTGCAGGTGGGTGATCAGCTTCTGCACCTCGGC
Source organism: Myxococcales bacterium (assembly GCA_035702105.1). Classification (GTDB taxonomy): domain Bacteria; phylum Myxococcota; class Myxococcia; order Myxococcales; family 40CM-4-68-19; genus 40CM-4-68-19. Next base: position 46,433 of record DASSQZ010000225.1, read on the forward strand.
CAGCTCGGCGAGGATCTTCTCCTTCTCCAGCCCGGTCAGCCGCTGCAGCTGCATCTCGAGGATGGCCTTGGCCTGGATCTCGGAGAGGCCGTAGAAGCTCTGCAGCTTCTGGCTGGCCTCGTCGCGCGAGGCGCTGGCCTTGATCAGCGCGATGATCTCGTCGATGTGATCGAGCGCGATCTTGTAGCCGAGCAGGATGTGCTCGCGCTCCTTCGCCTTGCGCAGCTCGTAGCGGGTGCGGCGCATCACCACGTCGCGGCGGTGGGCGATGAAGCGCTCGAGGATGGCCTTGAGCGAGAGCGTGCGCGGCTGCCCCCGATCGATGGAGAGCATGGTCGCGCCGAACGAGTCCTGGAAGAGCGAGCTGTGCTGGTAGAGGTTGTTGAGCACCACCCCGGTGATGGCGTCGCGCTTGGTCTCCACCACCGCCCGGATGCCCTCGCGCGAGGACTCGTCGCGCAGGTCCGAGATGCCCTCCAGCTTCTTGTCCTTGACCAGATCGGCGATGGCCTGGATGGCGCGGGCCTTGTTCACCTGGTACGGCACCTCGGTCACCACGATGCGCTCGCGGTCGGTCTTCTTGTCGGTCTCGACCTCCACCTTGGCGCGCATGCGCAGGATGCCGCGCCCGCCCTCGTAGAGCGCGCGGATGGGCGAGACGCCCATGAGGATGCCGCCGGTGGGAAAGTCCGGCCCCTGGATGCCGCCCGGGAGCGTGCCGCCAAGCTTCGGGTCGAGAAGCTGGGTGAGCGGCGCCTCGGGATTGTCGATGAGGTGGATGCAGCTCTCGATCACCTCGCCCAGGTTGTGCGGCGGGATGTTGGTGGCCATGCCCACCGCAATGCCGGCGCTGCCGTTGACGAGCAGGTTGGGGAAGCGGCTGGGCAGGACCAGCGGCTCGGTGGTGGAGTCGTCGAAGTTGGGGCCGAAGTCCACCGTCTCCTTGTCGATGTCGGCCAGCATGAACTCCGCCAGCCGGGTGAGACGCGCCTCGGTGTAGCGGTAGGCCGCCGCAGCGTCGCCGTCGATGCTCCCGAAGTTGCCCTGCCCGTCCACCAGCGGGGCGCGCATGTTCCAGTCCTGCGCCAGCCGCACCAGGGCGTCGTAGACGGAGGCGTCGCCGTGCGGGTGGTACTTCTTCAGCACCTCGCCGACGGTTCCTGCCGACTTGCTGTAGCGCTTGTTGTGCAGCATCCCCTGCTCGAACATCGCGTAGAGGATGCGGCGGTGGACGGGCTTGAGGCCGTCGCGCACGTCGGGCAGCGCGCGCCCGACGATGACCGACATGGAGTAGTCGAGATACGCCTGCCGCATCTCGTCTTCGATCGCGACGGGGACGAGTTGGGGACCGGTTGCTTCTGCCATTCGCATTGCCTCGGGGATGGACGGGGTCTTGTACCCGTTCCAGAGGGCCGCGGCCACGGGAAAAGCGGGCAGGAAAGCCCCGTCTTTTCCGTAGGATGGGTGCGCACGTCAGGGGCGGAGGCAGACATATCGCATTCGGCGCGCCACTCCGGCGCCTGCTCGGGGCCTGGCGGCGTCGGGGAGTGGCTCGACCGGTCGCTCATCGACCGAGGCAGACCGTACGGCCGGCCCGAAGGTCGTTCGGGGCGGCGCCCACGCGGCTGGTGGTCGCGGGTGTCTCCGCTCAAAGCCGCTCGGTGTCCGGAGGAGACAAATGGTTCAACCGGGGCGTTTCACGGACGCTCACCTGTTGCATCACCCGATGTTCACACGGGCCGGCTTGTTTGCCCCGCGGTCAGCGCGTTCTCAGAGGTTGTCGAGATGCCGGCGGGCTTCGCGTCCTGACTCGCCGCGCGGGTCCGCGTCCTCGGCCGTCTCGAAGCATGCCCGCGCCGCCGGCTTGTCTCCTTTGAGCTTCAGTGCGATGCCCTTGCCCAGCAGCGCCCCGGCATGGCGCCGGTCCATGGCCAGCGCCTTGTCGAACTCGGCGATCGCCTTTTCCAGCTCGCCGTCGCCGAGGAGCTTGCGCCCTTCGGCGACGTGGTGGTCGGCGTTGGAGACGAACTCCACCTCCAGGACGGCCTTGCCGACGACGTGACCGATCACCACCCGCAGCGGGCCGAACCACCAGAAGCTCGCCACCTCGGCGGCGGCGACCACCGCGATGGGCAGCTCGGCGATCTGCTTGCCGCGGAACTTGATGCGCACGCGCGTGTGCTGGCCCTTGGCCATGAGATCGCGCGCCTGCTCGGAGATCTTGCCGAAGGCGTTGTCGACGCCGGAGGAGAGATCCACCGCCATGCGCTCCGCCGCGGGCCGCGCCTTGTCGGCCAGCTCGCGCACCTTCTTCGCGGCGCGGTCGGCCAGCTCGGTCCAGTCGCCTCCGCCGTCTGGCTTCGCGCTGCGCGGTGGTGGCGGCGGCTCTTCGCGCGGCTTCTCCGCGGGGCGGCGGACCTTGCGCGTCACTTTCCTGCGGCGGCTCTTCGCCTCGGCCATCTGGACGACCTCCCTCGTGCAGTATGCCCGCGCCGTCCGGCGCCCGCCACGTCGAGGCGACCTCTGCACCTTCGACCCCGGATTCCAGGCCCGCACGCGCAAGCGCACGCGATCCCGCGAGCGAGCGTTCGCGAGCCCCCGATCCGCCGTTGCCCTTTCCCACTTGCCCCCCTAGGCTCCGCGCATGCCCGTGACACGAGAGCGCGTCGATCCGCAGCGCGACCAGAGCGACCTCGGCCTGGTGCACCGGCGCTGGCTCCTTCCCGACGACGTGCGCCGGGAGGTGCCGCTGCAGGCGCTGGCGCGGCTCTGGCGCGGGCTCCTCGAGCTGGGCGTGCTCAACGCGCGCGAGGAGGTGCGCCTGGAGCGGTTCGGCGCCGAGGGGGCGGACATGCCCGCGCCTGCGAGCCCGGGCGCAATCCTGGCCGGCGCAGGGGCGGCGAGCCTGCTCACGCAGGTGGTCTGGACCGACGAGGAGGGAAGGCGCGACCCGTACGCACTCGAGGGCGAGCCGGATCCGGACGGCTTCCGCGACTACACGCTCTACGCCCTGGGCTCGGCGTCGCGGCTCTTCCTGCCGCTTGCGCCGGTGGCGTGGCGCTGCTCGCGCTGCCAGAAGCGCTCCGCGCCCGACCTGCCGCGCTTCGGGGAGGGCGTGCTCCTCGACCTGCAAACGCCGCTCTGCGGCTGCGGGACCCTGCCCGATCTCGCAGCCGATCGCGGCGAGCTGCGCAACGGCGCCGTGTTCCTGCTCGAGGAGCTGGCCTGCAGGGCGGCGTTGAGCATCGAGCTGCCCCGCGCGCCGCAGAGCGAGGAGCTGCCCGACGCCGCGGTCGCGCAGCTCGTCCAGGAGGCGTTCGGCTCCACCGACGAGCTGGCAGACGACGAGGTTCCACCCGCCGAATGAGGGCGGCCTCGATCTTGCGAACCCCCGGCCGCACGCGGCGCGGACGTCTCGAAATGAGACCCGGCCGCGCCGGGGGGGACATCGCATGGATCGCTGGACGCGGCCGGTGGTCGAGGCTGCAGGAGAGGTGCATCTCGTTCTCGGGCCCGGGCTGCCCGAAACCGTCTACAAGCTCGCGCTCGCCGAGGAGCTGCGCAGCCGCCGGGTGCCCATCGCGCGCAACCTCGCGGTTCCGATTCGCTACCGGGGCCTGGTTCTCGACGCCGGCTTGCAGCTCGATCTGGTGGTGGCCGGAGAGCTCATCGTCGACGTGCGCAGCGTCGAGCGGCTCACCGACTGGCACCGCGCGCAGTTGCTCACCCACATGCGCTTTTCCGGCTGCGCCCGCGGGCTGCTGCTCAACTTCAACGTCGCGGTCCTGCGGAGAGGGATCTGGCGGGCAAGGCTGCCGCGCGAGTGAGCCCGGCTCAGCGGCGCGAGGCCACCAGCGCGCGCGCCGCTGCGCGCTCCAGTTGCGCGCGGTCGGCGGCGTAGGCGGGGTCTTCCTGGTCCTTCCCCGAGAGCTTTCCCTGCAGCGCCTTCAGCTCGCTCTGCGCCCGCCCCGGGTCGATGTCCCCCGCGCGCGTGGCCTCCTCCACCAGGATGCGGACGCGGTCGTCGCTGACTTCGGCGAAGCCCTCGCCGACGGCGAATCGGTGCTCGCTCCCGGCGGAGAGGTAGATCAGCTCTCCCGCCGCGAGCGCGGCGACGAGGGGCGTGTGCCCGGGACGGATCCCGAAGCTGCCCTCCACGCCCGGCAGCCGCACCTCGTCGCACTCGGTGGTGAGGACGCGCTGCTCGGGAGTGACGATCTCGATGGAGAGCGGCATCAGCGCACCAGCGTCTTCGCCTTCTCCACGGCCTCGTCGATGTTGCCGACCATGTAGAAGGCCTGCTCGGGCAGGTTGTCGTGCTTGCCGTCGAGCAGCT
>DASSQZ010000226.1:0-27301 GCA_035702105.1 Myxococcales bacterium
GACGTCATCCCCGCCAACCAGAACCAGGCCTTTGGCATTCACGACGTGATCGACGCCGTCGTCGACGAGGGGAGCTTCTTCGAGCTCAAGAAGCTTTTCGCCAAGGAGATCGTGACCGGGTTCGCGCGCCTCGACGGCCGCGCCGTCGGCATCGTCGCCAGCCAGCCGAAGTGGAAGGGCGGCGTGCTGTTTGTCGACTCGGCCGACAAAGCGGCGCGCTTCATTTGGCTGTGCGACGCCTTTCAAATACCGCTTTTGTTTCTCGCCGACGTGCCCGGCTTCATGATCGGCAAGGCGGTCGAGCGCCAGGGCATCATTCGCCACGGCGCCAAGATGATCTCGGCCGTGTCCGACGCCAGCGTGCCCAAGTTCTGCGTGGTCCTGCGCAAGGCCTACGGAGCCGGGCTGTACGCGATGTGCGGCCCCGGCTTCGAGCCCGACGCGACCCTGGCCCTGCCGCAGGCGTCGATCGCCGTCATGGGTCCCGAGGCCGCGGTCAACGCGGTCTACTACAACAAGATCCAGGAGAAGCCGGAGAGCGAGCGCGCCGCCTACGTCCAGCAGCTTCGCGACGAGTACAAGGCCGACATCGACATCTACAAGCTGGCCGCTGAGCAGGTGGTGGACTCCATCGTCCCCGGCGACCGGCTGCGCGCGGAGATCGTCCGCCGCTTCGAGGCCGCCGCCCAGCGCGACCGGCCGCTGAGCCCGAAGCGGAGATCCGTGACCCCGGTGTGATGCAGGCGCCCCTCGACCGGCGCGCCACCTTCCGGCGCTTCGCCGCCCCCGCGCTGGTCTGCGCCGCGGTCCTGCTCGCTGCCTGGCTGCGCACCGCCCGGGGGACCTCGCATCCCTCTCCCTGGGGATATCGCCTCTGGGCGTTCTCGGCGCTGGCCTACTCCGACATCCTCGCCCTGCACGAGGACCGCGGCGCACGCCGGCACGCGGTGCCCTACCTCGAGGACAAGGTGGAGTATCCGGTGCTGCTCGGGCTCGAGATGTGGCTCCCCAGCGTGCTCGCGCCCGGCCGCGGCGGCTATTTCGCGCTCACCTTCGCGCTGCTCGCCCTCTGCGCGCTGGGCACGCTCTGGTTCATCTGCGCGCTGCCCGGGACGGCGCCGTGGGTCTTTGCCGCCTCTCCAGCGCTCCTGGTCTACGGGGCGCTGAACTGGGACCTCTTCGGCATCCTGCCGCTCGCAGCGGGCCTCTGGCTCTGGGCGCGCGGCAGGGACCGGTGGGCTGCGGCCGTGCTCTCCGTCGCGGTCTGGACCAAGTTCTTCCCGGTGCTGGCGCTGGGCGTGCTGCTCCTGCTCTCGCTGCGCGGGCCGCGGCGCGGGACGCTGGCGCTGCTGGGGATCTTCGCCGCGGTCTCCCTGGCGGTGAACCTGCCCTTCGCCCTCGCGGGCTGGGAGCGCTGGACCTGGTTCTTCCGCTACAACTCCATCCGCGAGATCGAGCCCTCCCTCTACCTGCTCCTCGGAGCGCAGCCGCGCGGGTTCGTCGGCGCCGCCAACGCCATCTCCGCGGCGGCGGTGGTGGCGGCGGCCCTGGCGCTCGCGCTGCTCGAGCTGCGCACGAGGCGCCTCGACGCGCTGCCGGCGGTGTGCGCGATCTTCTGCGTGTTCTTCATCGCCAACAAGATCTACTCGCCGCAGTACTGGCTCTGGGTGGTGGCGCTGCTCGCCTTCGCCGCGCTGCCGGCGTGGCTCGCGGGGGCCGTCTCGATGATCGCGCTCGCCGACTACGCTGCCAGCTTCAGCCGGCTGCACCTCCAGGCGGACCGCGCCTGGGCGCAGGCGCTCTGGTTCGACGGGGCGGTCTTCTGGCCCGTCGTCGCGCTGCGCTACCTGGCCCTCGCCGCCTGCGCGGCCTGGGCCTTCTCGCGCGCGGTGCGCCGCACGGTATAGATGGATGGATGGGCGAGCCCCGGCCACCGCCTTCGTTCGGCCGCTATCGCGACGCGGTCCTCCTCGGCGCGGGCGAGATGGGGGCGGTCTATCGCGCCCTCGACCCCTCGCTCGGCCGCGCGGTCGCCATCAAGGTGCTCACCCAGCGCGCGCCCAGGCACCTGGAACGGTTCCGCCGCGAGGCGGAAGTGCTGGCGAAGATCGACCACCCCGCCATCGTCCGCATCCACGAGGTGGTCGAGGCCGACGAGGAGGGGAAGGGACCGTACATCGTCATGGAGTATTGCCCGGGCCGGCTGCTCGAGGCGGTCCTGCAGGCCGGACCGCTCCCGCCGGCGCAGGTGGTCTCGATCGTGCGCCAGGTCGCCGAGGGCCTGCAGACCGCGCACGTGCGCGACGTGGTCCACCGCGACATCAAGCCGGCGAACCTGGTCGTCTCCGAGGCCGGCGGGGTGAAGATCCTCGACTTCGGCGTCGCCTGGCTGCGCGACGCGAGCAGGGACCTGGCGGGCAGCATCGTGCGCGGCACGCCGTACTACATGAGCCCGGAGCAGGCCATGGGGCAGCCCATCGACGCCCGCAGCGACATCTACTCGCTCGGCATCACCGCCTTCGAGATGCTCACCGGGCGCAGGCCCTTCGAGGCCAGGAGCAAGGTGGACGTCATGCTCCTGCAGGCGAGGGCGCCGCTGCCGCCGCTGCGCGACTTCGACCCTCGCCTCGCCCGCATCGTGGAGAAGATGTGCGCCAAGGAGCCCGCCGATCGGTACCCGCGCTGCGACGCGCTCGTCGCCGACCTCGACGCGCTGCCGCGGGGGCTCGGCGGCCGCGGCCCCTGACGCCGGGCCCTCGCCCGGGCGCCCGGCTGTCCGCCAGCAGGCACCGCCTCCGGGTCGCGGTTTACCCGGGCGGCGTCCCTGCGGATGATCCGCGACGGCTGGCCGCGGCCCGCCGGGTGGTGCCGGGCGGGCGATCCTGCTAATACGCTCGCGCCTGCGAAGGAGAGCTCTTGGACTTCGAATTGAACGAGAGCCAGCGCAAGCTGGTGCAGATGGTCCGCGACTTCTGCGTGCGCGAGGTCAAGCCGCACGCGCAGGAGTGGGACCGCGACGAGCGCTTCCCCCGCGAGGTGGTGAGCCAGCTCGGAGACCTGGGCCTTCTCGGCATGACCGTCCCGGAAGAGCTGGGCGGCTCCGACCTCGACACGCTCTCGGTGGCGGCGGTGGTGGAGGAGATCGCCCGCTGGGACGGATCGCTGGCGCTCACCGTGGCCTCGCACAACGGGCTCGGCACCTCGCACCTCCTGCGCTTCGGCAACGACGAGCTGCGCCAGCGCTACATCCCCGACATCGCGGCGGGCAGGAAGCTGGCAGCGTGGGGCCTGACCGAGCCCGGCAGCGGGTCGGATGCCGCCGGCATGCGCACCACCGCCGTGCGCAAGGACAAGGGCTGGGTGCTCAACGGCGCCAAGATGTTCATCACCCAGGGCACGGTGGGCGACGTGTTCGTGGTGCTCGCGCTCACCGATCCGGACAAGCGGCAGAAGGGCGTCACCGCCTTCCTGCTGGAGAAGTCGCTCGCCGGCTTCTCCCAGCGGCCGCTGCACGGCAAGCTCGGCATGCGCTCGTCGGACACCGCCGAGCTGGTGATGGAGGACGTCTACGTCGAGGACTGGCGCCGCATCGGCGAGGTGGGCAGCGGCTTCGTCGACACGCTCAAGATCCTCGACAAGGGCCGCATCACCATCGGCGCGCTCAGCGTGGGCCTGGGCCGCGGCGCGCTGGAGGAGAGCGTCATCTACGCCCGCGAGCGCAAGGCGTTCGGCAAGTCCATCGCCGACTTCCAGGCGCTTCGCTTCATGATGGCCGACATGTCGACGGAGCTGGACGCCGCGCGGCTGCTCGTCCAGCGCGCGGCAAACCTCGCCGACCAGGGCCGCCGCTACACCAGCGAGGCGGCGATGGGGAAGCTGTTCGCCAGCGAGGCCGCCTGCCGCGCCGCCGCCTGCGGCGTGCAGATCCACGGCGGCTACGGCTTCACCCGCGAGTTCCTGGTGGAGCGCATCTACCGCGACGTGAAGCTCTGCACCATCGGCGAGGGCACGAGCGAGATCCAGCGCCTGGTGATCGCGCGGGAGCTGCTCAAGGCATGAGCGCCCTGACCGACCGCGTGGTCGCGGGCGACATCCGTGCAGCGGCCCGGCTGATGCGCCTGATCGAGGACGGGCAGCCGGAGGCGGAGTCGGCGCTGCGCGAGCTCTGGTCGAGGACCGGCCGCGCGCAGATGGTCGGGATCACCGGCAACCCCGGCGCGGGCAAGAGCACGCTGGTCGATCGGCTGGTGGCGCACCTTCGCGCGCAGGGCAGGACGGTGGGCGTCCTCGCCGTCGATCCCACCAGTCCCTTCACCGGCGGCGCCATCCTCGGCGACCGCATCCGCATGCAGGACCACGCGCTCGACCCGGGCGTGTTCATCCGCTCCTTCGCCACCCGTGGGCAGCTGGGCGGGCTCTCCCGCGCCACCTCCGACTGCGCGCGCGTCATGGACGCGATGGGCAAGGACGTGGTGCTGATCGAGACGGTGGGCGTGGGTCAGGACGAGGTGGAGATCTGCAGGCTCGCGCACACCACGGTGGTGGTGGTGGTGCCGGGGCTGGGCGACGACATCCAGGCGATCAAGGCGGGCATCCTCGAGGTGGCGGATGTCTTCGCGGTCAACAAGAGCGACCGCGAGGGCGCCGACCGCACCGTCCGCGACCTGCGCTCGATGCTGGAGCTGAACCACGCCATGGGCACCGACGTGGGCAAGCCGGAGATCGCCATCGTCAAGTGCGTGGCCTCTCGCGGGGAGGGCGTGGCGGAGCTGTGGGGCGCAATCGACGCGCATTACCAGTCGCTGCGCCAGGGCGACGGCCTCCTCGCCCGCGAGGCGCAGCGGGCCCGCCACGATCTGGTCGAGGTGCTGCGCGAGCGCCTCCTGCACGTGGCCCTGGACAAGCTCTCCCAGAGCGGCGCGCGCCTCGACGACCTGGCGCTGCGGATCGCCCGGCGCGAGCTCGACCCGTACAGCGTGGCCGACGAGGCCGCCAGGCCGTAGCCGTGACCGACGACGAGCGCATCGCCCTGCTCACCGCGCGCCTGGGATTGCCGGAAGGCTCGCTCTCCCCGTCGCTGGCGATCGAGGCGCTGCGCCACGGGAGCTACGTGCACGAGCGGGCGCTCGCGCCGGGACACGAGGTGCTGCGCTCCAACGAGCGGCTCGAGTTCCTCGGCGACGCGGTGCTGGGTTTCCTCATCGCCCGCCGCATGTACGAGCGGTTCCCCGACGCGCCGGAAGGAGAGCTGACCCGCCTGCGCGCATCGCTCGTCCGCGAGGAGTCGCTGGCGCTGGTGGCGCGGGAGCTGGAGCTGGGCGAGCTGCTCCTGCTCGGGCGCGGCGAGCAGCGCAGCGGCGGAAGGGAGAACGCCGCCCGCCTCGCCGACGGGCTCGAGGCGGTGCTGGGCGCGGTGATGCTTTCCTGCGGGGTGGAGCGCGCGCAGGAGGTGGTGGAGCGGCTGCTCGGGCCGCTCTTCGAGAACGAGGCGCTGGCCCGCGATCCCAAGACCGAGCTGCAACAGCTCTTCCAGAGCCGGCGGCGCACGCCCCATTACCGCGTCCTGGCGGTCACCGGCCCGGACCACGCCCGGCTCTACGACGTGGAGGCCGACCTCGACGGCCTGCCGCTCGGGCGCGGCATGGGCCGCAGCAAGAAGGAGGCGGAGCAGGCCGCCGCCCGCTCGGCGCTGGAGACGAGGGACATGCTCGAGCGCGCGCTGATCGACGAGCCGGTGGCGGTGGTCGACTACGACCCGCGCTGGCCCGCGCTGGCCGCGGAGGAGATCGCGCACCTGCGCGGCGCGCTCGGCGAGCTGCCCATCGAGCACGTGGGCAGCACGGCGGTGCCGCAGCTCGCCGCGGTTCCGGTGATCGATCTCGTGGCCGGCGTCCGCGATCGCGCCGCGGCCCTGCGGATTCCCGAATACGAGGCCTGCGGCGAGGCGGGAGTGCCCGGCAGGCTGCTCTTCCGCAAGCGCGGGCCCATCGCGTTCAACGTGGTGGTGGTGGAGGAGGGCGGCGTACTCTGGCGCGACGCGGTCGCGCTGCGCGACTACCTCGCCGCCCATCCCGACGAGGCGGAGCGGTACACGGACCGCAAGCGCGCGGCGGTGGCCGCAGGCGCCGCCACGCTCTTGCGCTACTCGGAGGAGATGGCGCAGGCGGTGGCGGAGTTGCTCGAGCGGGCGCGCGCGTGGGCGGCGGCCCGGCAGGCCCCGCCGCCGCCGTAGGTCCCGGACGCGAGGCGTGGACGCCGGGGCTCGCGTGATCTATTTTGCGCGCCCCCCATGCGACGTCTCGCGCTCTCCGCGCTCGCTCTCCTTGCCTGCCACTCAAAGGACGTGATCTCCATGTCGAACATCCCCCAGGGTCCCGGCGACCTCTACGCCGTCTTCCAGACCAGCCGCGGCAACATCGTGGTCAAGCTGCTCGAGAAGGAGGCGCCGAAGACGGTGGCGAACTTCGTGGGCCTCGCCACCGGCGAGCAGGAGTGGGTCGATCCGCGCTCCGGGAAGAAGAGCAAGGCCAGGCTCTACGACGGCACCTCCTTCCACCGGGTGATCCCGCAGTTCATGATCCAGGGCGGCGACCCGCTCGGCACCGGCACCGGCGGCCCCGGCTACAAGTTCGAGGACGAGTTCCAGAGCAACCGCAAGTTCGACCGGCCGGGCCTGCTCGCCATGGCCAACGCGGGCCCCAACACCAACGGGTCCCAGTTCTTCATCACCGAAGTTCCCACCCCGCACCTCAACAACCGGCACACCATCTTCGGCGAGGTGGTGAAGGGGCAGGACCTGGTGCCGCAGATCGCCCGCGCCGGCAACGCGCAGACGAAGCTCGAGCACGTGGAGATCGTCCGCTCCGAAAAGGTGCCGTGAGCGCCCGGAGGGCGGAGCAGTGAAGGAGGAGCCGGCCTTGCCGGCGACGGGCGGAGCCCGGAGGGCGGAGCAATGAAGGAGGGAGCGCGGCCGCACCGCGCCGGATTCGCAGCGCTGGTGGGCCGGCCCAACGTGGGCAAGAGCACGCTGCTCAACCGCCTGCTGGGCCAGAAGCTCGCCATCGTCAGCCCCAAGCCGCAGACCACCCGCGGCCGCATCCTCGGCATCGTCACCCGCCCGGACGCGCAGGTGGCGCTGCTCGACACCCCCGGGCTGCACACCGCCAAGGGCGGCCTCAACGCCCGCATGGTCCAGCAGGCGCTGCAGACGCTGCAAGACGCCGACGTCGCGCTCTTCCTCATCGAGGCCGGCCCTCCCGCGGTGGACTCCGCCACCCACAAGGCGCTCGAGCAGGTGAAGGCGGCGCGCAAGCCGACCCTTCTCGTCATCAACAAGATCGACGAGCTGCCCAGGGCGCGGCTCCTGCCCTTGATCGCGCGCTGGAAGGACCTGCACGATTGGACCGAGGTCTATCCGCTCTCCGCGCTCAAGGGGGACAACGTGGCCGGCTTCCTCGACGCGGTCATCGCGCACCTGCCCGAGGCGCCGCCGATGTTTCCGCCCGAGCAGTGGACCGACGTGGAGGAGCGCACGCTCTGCGCCGAGCTGGTGCGCGAGCAGATCCTCCGGCAGACCTCGCAGGAGGTGCCCTACGGCGCGGCCGTGCTCGTCGAGCAGTTCGACGAGTCGGAGCGCGCGGTCGGGCCCAGGGGCCTGGTCCGCATCGCTGCCGTGGTGGTGTTGGAGCGCGAGAGCCAGAAAGCCATCGTCATCGGCAAGCGCGGGGCCCGGCTCAAGGAGATCGGGACGCTCGCGCGCAAGGAGATGGAGCGGCTGCTCGGGTCGAAGGTCTTCCTCCAGCTCCACGTCCGGGTCGAGCCCGGCTGGACGCAGAGCGGCCGCGGGCTGCGGCGCGCGGGCTACGAGGACTGACGCCTCCTCGAGAGCCAGCCGCGGACGAGGATCGCGCCGCCCAGGATCTCGCCCGCCACCACGTACGCGCTCTGCGCGGAGATGCGCAGGTGCTCGAGCATCGAGGAGAAGTACGCCCTGGGGAACTGCCAGCCCAGCGCGGGGAAGAGGATGGCGAGCCAGATGGACGTCTCGGCGTCCGCGCCCATGATCAGCTCGCCGAGGATGTCGAGCGCGAGGTGGGTCGCGACTCCCGCGAACACGGCCCAGGCGCCCGGCCGCCGCGCGACGAGCGCGATTCCGAGCAGGAGCAGGAAGAAGAGCCCGCTGTGCCCGATGCTGCGCGATCCCGAGATCAGGGCATCGGCGTGCCCCTCCGCCCAGAGCAGGGCGTAGAAGAGCGGCTTGTCGATCAGGTCGGGGAGCAGGCACCCCAGGGCGAGCCAGCCGCCGGGAAGCCGCCGCCGCAACCCGAGGAGCAGCCGCGGCCCGACGCCCACGTGCCCGAGGACGAACATGAACTCCGCGAACGCGGGGCTAGAAGTCGATGCTGGCGGAGAGCACGCCCACCGGCGCGGTGTTGTTGCTCTTCTTCGGCTGCGCCACGCCGACCAGCGCCTGCACCTGGAAGGCGCGCGTCACCATCCACGACACGGCGGGCCCGGCGGTGAGGTCGTAGTCGCGGCCGGTGATCGGCGCGCTCCCGGTGGGGACGAAGACGGCCTGCTCCGCGTCGCCCACCTCCGCCTGCAGCCGGCTGTCGATGCCGGCGCGCACCGACTCGTTGAAGCGCCAGCCGCCGAACGCCTTCGCCTCGAGGTCCTTGCCGCCGGCAGCGCCGGTCTCCACGCCGAAGACGCCGTTGAGCACCAGCTCGAAATGGCCGAAGCGCCGCCCGGCGGCGACGAGGAATTCGACCTCTCCCTCGTCGGGATGGAACCCCACCGTCTTGAAACGCACGCCGCCGGAGAGGTCGATCCCGTGGCTCGACTGGTTGAGGACCTGGTAGCGCACGCGCGCCGCCGGTCCCTGCGCGCCCACCTGGAAGAAGGCGCCCACGTCGGCGTGCAGGTTGGCGATGGGCGTCCAGCCCACGGTCCCGGTGAAGCTGGACGATCCGCTCGGCGTGCTTCCGTTGTCGGTGTTCTCGGTGGCGAGCCCCGAGCCGGTGACGCGCACCGTCCCGACCGCCGGGACGGCAGGAGCATCGGTGAGCAAGGTGTCGCGATCGAGGCCCTGCGCCGAGGCGGCGGAGGCTGCCATGAGGACCAGAGCGGGGAGGGTGCGCATGGCTGGCCAGAGTCCCCTGCCGCCGGGTTGCCCGTCAAGGGTGAAACCGTTGACTGTGCCCGATCGCTCTGACATATCCCCGCGCCGTGTCCCGCAGCTATTACATCCACACCTTCGGCTGCCAGATGAACGAGTCGGACTCCCAGCGCATGGGCGAGGCCCTGGCGCGGGCGGGCTGGCAGCCGGCCGCAGCGCCGGACGCCGCCGACCTGGTCCTGGTCAACACCTGCGCCATCCGCGAGAAGGCCGAGGACAAGCTCTTTTCGGCGCTGGGCCGCTATCGCCTGCTCAAGGCGCAGCGCGGCATGCGGATCGGGGTGGCAGGCTGCGTTGCGCAACAGGAGAAGGAAAGGCTGCTGCAGCGCGCTCCCTTCGTCGATTTCGTGCTCGGCCCCGACCACCTCGACGAGGTGCCCGCGCTGGCCGAGCGCGGCGGCGTGGCCACCGATTTCCTCGAGACCGAGCAGTACCTCTTTCCGCGGGCGGATCCGGAGACGAGCCGCGGGCGGGCCACCGCCTTCGTCACCGCCATGAAGGGCTGCGACAACGTCTGCTCCTTCTGCGTGGTGCCCTATACGCGGGGCCGGGAGGTCTCGCGCCCCTACGCCGAGATCGTGGGCGAGGTGGCGGCGCTGGTCGAGGTCGGCGTGCGCGAGGTCACGCTCATCGGCCAGAACGTGAATTCCTACGCCGGCGGCTGCCGGTTCGCGGACCTCATCCGCCGCATCGCCGGGGTGCCGGGCCTCCGGCGCATCCGCTTCACCACCTCGCATCCGATGGACCTCTCGCCGGAGCTGGTCCGCTGCTTCCACGAGGTGCCGCAGCTCATGCCGCACTTCCACCTGCCGGTGCAGCACGGCGCCGATTCGGTGCTGCAGCGCATGCGCCGCAGGTACAGCATCGCCGAGTACGAGGAGCGCATCGCGGCGCTGCCGCGGGACCTCGCGCTCACCAGCGACATCATCTGCGGCTTTCCCGGCGAGACCGACGACGAGCACCGGCAGAACCTCGAGTTCCTCCAGCGCACGCCCTACGACAACCTCTTCTCCTTCATCTACAGCCCGCGCCCGCACACCGGCGCGGCGCTCAAGCTCGACGAGTGGGGCGAGGTGCCCCGCCCGGTCGCCCTCCGGCGCCTGGAAGAGGTGCAGGCGCTGCAGATGGCGCGCACCCTCCGGCGCCACCAGGCGCGGGTGGGCGGCGCGGTCGAGGTCCTCGTCGAGAGCCCCGGTTTCGGCCGCTCGCGCGAGAACTGGACGGTGCACTTCACGGGCGAGGCGCAGGTGGGAGATCTGGTCAGCGTCCGCGTGGAGCGCGCCTCGCTGGTGGCGCTGCGCGGCGCGCTCGAGGCGGTTCTCGATGCCGCCCCGCCCGTGCAGGGCGGTCCCCGCGCCGTGCGCCTGCCGGTGGTGAACGAACACGAGTGCCGGAGCTGATGCTCCCGCTCGTCGCCGTGGTCGGTCGCCCCAACGTGGGGAAATCCACGCTCTTCAACAAGATCGTGGGGAAGCGGCTGGCCATCGTGGAGGACGTTCCCGGCGTCACCCGCGACCGGCAATACGCCGAGGCGCAGCAGGGCAAGAAGCGCTTCCGGGTGGTGGACACCGGCGGCTTCACCGTCAAGTCCGACGAGCAACTGGTCAGGGCGGTGCGCGAGCAGGCCGAAACCGCCATCCGCGAGGCCGACGTGATCGTCTTCGTGGTCGACGCGGTCGCAGGCCTGGCCGGGGCCGAGCAGGAGCTGGCGCGACTGCTCCGCCGCGGCGGCAAGCCGGTGCTGCTCGCCGCCAACAAGGTGGACTCGAATCGCCGCGAGGGAGCGCTCGACCTGGGCGAGCTGCACCACACCGGGTTCGACGTCTTCCCCGTCAGCGCCGAGCACGGCCGCGGCGTGGACGAGCTGATGGATGCCATCGCCAGCAAGCTGCCGGAGACGGCGGAGGAGGAGGCGCCGGACGTCGCGCCCATCCACCTCGCCGTCCTCGGCCGGCCCAACGTGGGCAAGAGCACGCTGCTCAACCGGCTGCTCGGCGAGGAGCGGTTCGTCGCCTCCGCCCTGCCCGGCACCACCCGCGACGCGGTGGACGAGGAGCTGACCTGGAAGGGCCGCCGCTACGTGCTCACCGACACCGCCGGGCTTCGCAAGAAGCGGCAGGTGGTGGACAAGGTGGAGGTGTTCTCGGCGCAGCGGGCGATGCGCACCGTGGAGAAGGCCGACGTGGTGGTGGTGCTCACCGACGCGACCGAGCTGGGGGTGGAGCAGGACGCGCGCATCGCCGCCGAGGCCGAGGAGCGCGGCCGCGCCGTCATCCTCTGCGTGAACAAGTGGGACCTGGTGCAGGACAAGGAAGCGGAGGCGGAGCGGCTGCGCAAGGAGGCCAGACGGCACCTGCAGCACGTGGACTTCGCGCCGCTGCTCTTCGTCAGCGCCCTGCACGGCACCCGGGTGACCCGGATCCTCGAGCTCGCCGCCGAGCTGCACGACGAGGCCGCGACCCGCATTCCCACTCCGCAGCTCAACGAGTGGATCCAGCAGATGCAGGACGAGCACCCGGCGCCGCTCTTCCGTGGCTTCCCGGTGCGCTTCAGCTATGCCTACCAGGTGGCAACGCAGCCAGTGACGGTGGCCGTCCAGTGCAACCGGCCCCAGGCCGTGGACGAAGGCTACCGCCGTTTCCTCGTCAGCCGCTTCCGCGAGCGCTTCGGCCTCCACGTTCCCGTCCGGCTGGTGTTCCGCGCCAAGAGCGGCGCAACTCCGCGCGGCGCGGGAGGCCCGCGCAAGTGATCCTCGCGCTGACCGACACGGGGGCAAGGAACATCCACAGCCCCGGCTTGTGGGTCGGCTTCATCCTCGGCGTGCTGGTCCTGCTCGCCGTCGATCTGAAGATGTCCTCGCGCGACACCACCTCCACCTTCAAGGAGGCGGTGGGCTGGAGCATCTTCTGGATCGTCCTCTCGGTCAGCTTCGGCTTCTTCGTCTGGTTCCAGTTCGGCGGCGAGACGGGGCTGGAGTTCTTCGCCGGGTACCTGCTGGAGAAGTCGCTCTCGGTCGACAACCTCTTCGTCTTCGTGCTGCTCTTCAAGAGCTTCGCCATCCCCGCCCGCTACCAGCACCGCGTGCTCTTCTGGGGCGTGCTCGGGGCCATCGTGCTGCGCGGCACGCTCATCCTCGCCGGCGTCGCGCTGGTGCACCGCTTCCACTGGGTCATCGCGGTGTTCGGCGCCATCCTCGTCTACACGGCCTGGAAGATCCTCTTCCACGAGGAAGATGCCGACGCGCAGCCCTCCGACAACGCGGTGGTGCGCTGGGTGGCGCGAAACCTGCCCATGGTCAGCCACATCGAGGGGCCGCACTTCTTCATCCTCCGCGACGGCGCCCGCCTGGCCACGCCGCTCTTGCTGGCGCTGGTGGCGGCCGAGACCACCGATCTGATCTTCGCGCTCGATTCCATTCCCGCCGTCTTCGCGGTCACCGACGACTCGTTCCTGGTTTTCTCCAGCAACATCTGCGCGTTGCTGGGACTCCGGGCGCTCTATTTCGTGGTCCGGGGGGCGCTCACCCGGCTGCGCTACCTGAAGCCCGGCCTGGCGGCCATCCTGACCTTCGTCGGACTGAAGATGCTGCTCTTCCGCTGGGTCCAGCTCCCCACCGGCACTTCGCTGCTCATCATCGCGGGAATCCTGGCGATTGCCCTGTTGGTCTCGTGGCTGCGCCCGGCGGGAAAGGCGGAAGAGGATACGTAGGGGCCCTACGTAGAACTTTGTGTCCCGTGCGCACGGGCCAGGGTGTCCATCCCGGCAGAAAGGACGCCCTGGCAAATGGCCCTGTTGACGTCACCCCCTCAATTCTGTCCCTCTTCGCTGCGCGAGGGGGTTGAGGACTGCGGAGGGCGGGTGGGCGTCGACCACGTCGCTGAGCTTTACAAGCAATGGGGTCCCGCCATCTACAGGCGGTGCGTGCGGCTGCTGCACGATCAGGAGGCCGCCCGCGACGCGACGCAGGAAGTCTTCCGCAAGGCGCTGGGCTCACCGGAGAAGCTCTCCAATCCCGACGTGGCCCTCCCCTTCATCTACCGCATCGCCACCAACCACTGCCTGAACGAGCGGCGGAACGCGGGGCGGCGGGGCGAGACCGGGCTGGACGACATGGACGTGGTCTCCGACCACCCGGAGTACCCCAGCCGCCGCCTCGTGCAGCGGGTGCTGTCCAGGTTCGACGCCAAGACGCAGAGCATTGCCGTGGGTGTGCTGGTCGACGGAATGGAGCACGACGAAGTGGCCGACGCGCTGGGAATCTCGAGGAAGACGGTTTCGCGCAAGCTGGCGCGTTTCCTCGAGCACGCGCGCAAATACCTTGAGCGGAGCGCCGCATGAACCACCCATCCGAACTGAAGCTGGAGCGGCACCTTCTCGATCCGTCCCGCTCTCCTGTCCAGGACCACGTCGCCTCGTGCGGCAACTGCCAGGCGCGGCTCGCGCAGATGGAGAAGCAGGGCGAGGACTTCCGCCGCTTCGTCTATCCGGCCACGCTGGACAACGTCGCGCGGCCGCGCTTCCACTTCAATGCGCTGCGCGCGCTGTGGCTGGCCGCGCCGGCAGCGGGTCTGGCTGCCGTGCTGCTGATGGCGCGGACCGGTCCGGCCAGCGATGGTCCTACCTCCGACTACATCGGCACCAAAGGTGCGCCCGTGCAGATGACGGTCTACGCGGCGCTGCCTTCCGGCGCCCGCACCGTGGACGACGGCGACGCCTTGCCCGCCTCGGCCTCGCTGCGCTTCCGCGTGCATGCGAAAAAGCCCTGTGATCTCTCGATCCTTTCTGTGGACGGCTCCGGGCAGGTTTCCCGGCTCTACACGCAGAAGATCCAGGGCGACCTCACCTTGCCCGGCGGCGTCCGCCTGGACGGAAAAGCCGGACCGGAGCGCTTCTTCGCAGTCTGCGGGCCGGGTTATGCTGAAGTGGAGGAGGGCGCCCGGCACGTCGGCGATGCGGTCCGGCAGATCCGGGTGCTGCCGGGTGTTGATGCACCGCAGACCTCCCTACTGATCGAGAAGAAACCATGAAGCCAGCCGTTGCCGCACTCGCCGCGCTCCTCGCCGTCGCCGCCCCCGCAGGGGCGGCGCAGCGCTTTGCGGTGATCGCCGGCAACGACGAGGGCAGCCAGGGACGCGCGCGCCTCTGGTACGCGCAGAAGGACGCCGACCGCATGTCGCTGGCGCTCCGCGAGCTGGGCGACTTCCCCGCCGCCAACATGGTGCTGCTCGAGGGCAAGGACGCCGACGCGGTCCGCAACGCCATCGCCTCGCTGGATCAGAAGATCCTCCAGGCCAAGGCGGGAGGCGAGCGCACCCTGTTGTTCTTCTACTACTCCGGCCACGCCGGCGACCGCGGGCTGGAGCTGGGCTCGTCGGTGCTCAAGTATTCCGACCTGCGGGCGCTGGTGAACGCCTCGCCCGCCGACGCCAAGGTCGCCATCGTGGACGCCTGCGATGCGGGGCGGCTCACGCAGGCCAAGGGCGCAAGCTTCGTCTCCGCGGTGGATTTCGCGCTGCCCAGCGACGAGGTGGAGGGCACCGCCTTCATCGCCTCCAGCGCCGCCGGCGAGTCGGCGCAGGAGAGCGCGGCCATCGGCGGCAGCTTCTTCACCCACCATTTCGAGATCGGCCTGCGCGGCGCGGCCGACGCCGACGGCGACGGCCAGGTCACCCTCTCCGAGGCGTTCCGCTACACCTCGGTGCGCACGACTTCCGGCACCGCAGCCACCGAGGCCGGCCCGCAGCATCCGATGTACGACATCAAGATGAGCGGCCGCGGCGACGTGGTGCTGGCTGACCTGCGCCGGGCCGAGGCCACGCTCCGCTTCCCGCCCGATTCCAGGGCCACCTTCATCCTGCACGGACCGCACAATCTCCTCGCCGAGGTGCCCGGCGCCGCCGAGCCGCTGGCGCTGGCGCTGCCGGCGGGCCGCTACACGGTGGAGCGGCGCGCTCCGGAAGGCCGTGCCCAGGCCGAGCTGACGCTGGCCCGCGCCGACGTGCTCACGCTGCCGACGCTCTCGCCCACCCGCTACGAGCGGGCGCGGCAGAAGGGCGGCCCGGCGCCGATGGTCGCTTTCCTCGGAGGCGGCGTCACCACGGTGTCGCTGCCGGGGTTCGGCTTCGCGCCCGCGGTGCGCGCCGGCCTGCGCGCGGAGCTGGGCCAGTTCGGCCTGCGCTTCCACGCAGAGGTGGCGACGAAGGAGGTGACCGACCAGTTCGCGCACTACACCTACTGGTCGGCGACCTCGGGGCTTGCGCTGGTCACGCCGCTGCTCTACGGCCCGGTCTTCGTCGAGGGCGGAATCATGGGGGGCTACGGAATCGCCTCGCAGTCGATCAAGGCGCCTGGAATCGAATCGCACACCGGGGCCGGTCCGCTCGCGGGCGGCGTGCTGCAGGCCACCATGCGGGTGGGCAGGATGCGGCTCGGGCTCGACCTCGACGTGGAGGCGCGCTTCTTCCGCCTCAATGACGCATCGGTGGCGAAGCCCGCCGCCTCCCTTTCGCTGGTGGCCCTGTTCAATCCATGAAGCTCCTTCCGCTGCTGCTTCTCTGCGCCTGCGCCGGTTCCCTGGTGGACCACGAGGGCATCACCATTCCGCCGGACGCAGGGGTCGTCGCGGTTACGCCGCCGACCCAGGCGTGCCTCGACACCTGCACGGTGGCCCCGCAGGGCGCAGCGCCGCTCTGCAATGGCGACGTCTGCACCTACCAGTGCAACCCCGGCCTGCTGAAGACGCCCCTCACCAATCCGCCGAGTTGCTCGGTGCCCAGCGCAATTGCCGCTGGCGGCAATCACACCTGCGCGATCGCCGGCGGTCAGGTTCGCTGCTGGGGCGACAACACCGTCAAGGAGCTCGGGGTCGACGCGCCCGTCAAGACCGGCATCCCGGTGGGACCGTCCTTGCCCGCGGACGCGGATCAGATCGCCGCCAGCACCACGCAGACCTGCGCTCACCTGGTCAACGGCGCGGTCTGGTGCTGGGGAGCAGGGCAGCCGCCTCACGAGATCGCCGGCATCACCGGTTCCGTCAATGCCATCGCCGCGGGCGCCGCCCATGCGTGCGCCGCCACCGACAGCAGCGTCTGGTGCTGGGGCGACAACGCCTCGGGTCAGCTCGGAGCCGGACCCGCGCACGCCGCGCCCGAGCCGGTCAGCAACCTCCCGGGCGCGAAGACCCTCGCGGCCGGGAGCAACCACACCTGCGCGGGTGACGCGACCGGGTCCCTGTGGTGCTGGGGCGCGAACGACGCGGGCCAGAATGGAACCGGCGGCACCAGCGCGACCTCGTTGCCCGCTGTCGTGTCGTATCAAGGCATCACCGGTTCCTTCGTGGCCGCGGGCGAAGGTCATACCTGCAACATCACCTCGGGTTCGCTCTCGTGCTGGGGTGCAAACGCCACCAACCAGGTCGACGGCTCGGCGGCGGCCGCCATCTTCACCCAGCCGAAAGGCGAGCTCTCGGGCGCGACCGCGGTGACCGGCGGTGCGGGACACACCTGCGCGTTGCAGGGCGGCGGCGTGTTCTGCTGGGGGCTCAACGACAGCGGCCAGCTCGACACCGGGGATACGGTGAACAAGCCCGGTCCGTTCAGGACCACCTTGAACGGCGTCCTGAGCATCGCCGCGGGCTCGAAGCACACCTGTGCGCTGCTGACGCCCGACAAGTCGATCAAGTGCTGGGGCGCGAACGACCAGGGCCAGCTCGGCACCGGCACCGTTTCCGGCGGCAGCACCAGCCCCGAGCCCGTCACCGGTCTCTGATTTAAATCTGTCCCACCAAGGTCGCCGTCAGTGTCTCTCCCTACGGAGGACACATACAAATGACGCCGACCCGGATTGGTATCGCGATGTGCCTGGCCATGGCCGCCTGCGGCGGCACCCAGGCGAGGGATGCAGTCACGGTGAGCGGGCGCCTGAGCGCCTCGGGAGGCCAGCCTCTGGCTTCCGGTGCGGCGGGCGTCCAGGTCGCCGACGGAATCACCCTGAGCCGCGCCCGCATCGCGGTCCGGGACCTGCGCGTCGAGAGCAAGTCCGACGGCGCCGAGGTCAAGCTCTCCGAAGGGCCGCTGCTCATCGACGTCTCCGGCAACTCCCTCTCCGGCGCGCTGCTGCAGCTCGCCACCGCCAACGTGCCCGCGGGCACGTACGACAAGCTCAAGATCGACGTGCACCGCGCCCAGGCGCCGGCGCCGGCGTCGTTCGATGATCTCATGAAGCAGAACGCCTCGGTGCTGCTCGAGGGCGACATCGACGGCACCGCCTTCACCTTCGCCTCCAGCCTCGAGGCCGAGGTGGAGCACGAGGGGACGTTCACGCTCGGCGACGCGGCCAGCTCCAACATCACCCTGGATCTCGACGCCTCGAAGTGGTTCACGGCGGCGGACGGCTCGCGGCTGGACCCGCGCGACCCGACGGCCCGCAGCGCCATCGAAGGCAACATCCGCGCCTCGTTCGGCGCCTTCGAAGACGACAACCACGACGGAATGGACGACCATGGCGACGACCACGGTCATGACGCTGCCGACGCCGGCGACGACCACGGCGGCAACAGCGGCCCCGGCGGCGGGCAGGATGGTGGCTCCAGCGGCCCGGGCAGCGGGCAGGATGGCGGCTCCGGCGGCCCCGGCAGCGGCCAGGACGGCGGCTCCGGCGGCGGCGGAAGCGACGACCCGAGCGGGCACCACTAGGAGGGTGCCAGTGCCCGCTGTCATGACGCGCGCAGCCTTCGCGCGACGGCAGCGGGACCGGGAATCGGAAAGGCTCTGGGGCCCCCCCGCCCCGAGCGGAAAGCGGCGCGGGAGCTTCAGTGGCCCGCGCCGCTTTCTGTCTTTTCGCGGCCGGATCGCCCGGGCGGGCTTGCCAGCGGGAGGTGAAGAAGGCAGCCTGAGGCCGCATGGGCACGAAGGCGGGCTGCGCAGGCGACGTGGTCCGGGTGGGTGCGGCTGTCCCCGCGCCTGGGCCCGCCCCGTGCTGCCCGGCGCGTGGACGACGCTCGCGGCGATTCTTCCGCCGCGCAGGAGCGGCCTGATGGATCGTCCGGTGCCCGCGCCTTCGCGACAATCGGTCTTGCCGCACCCGGCGTCGCCGCGGACCGCCACGCTGGTGAGCCTCGACGCGGAGGGCGCCGCGCTGGAGGAGCTGCGCAGGTGCCTGTTGCGCAGGCCGCGCGAGATTCCCTGCAAGTACTTCTACGACGACGCGGGCTCGGCGCTCTTCGAGAAGATCACCACCCTCGAGGAGTACTACCCCACGCGCACCGAGCGCGCGCTGCTCGAGCTGCGCGCGGCGGCCATCGTGGCGTCCGCGGGCGGCCCGGCTCTCACCGACGTGGTGGAGCTGGGAAGCGGCGCCGCCTCCAAGACCCTGTCCCTCCTCGACGCCGCCCTGGCCGCCGGCGGCCATCCGCGCTACCTCGCAGTGGACATCAGCGCGCACGCGCTGCAGCGCACGCGGGAGATCCTGGCCGCGGCGCGGCCCGAAGTCCCGGTCGAGCCGGTGCTCGCCGACTACACGCAGGACCTCCCCTTGCCCCGCGGGCCTGCGGGCGGGCGCAGGCTGGTGCTGTTCCTCGGCGGCACCATCGGCAACGACGAGGATCCCGACGCCATCCGCCTGCTCTCGCGGGTTCGCGAGCACCTGGACGAAGGCGACACGCTGCTCCTGGGCGCGAACCTCGTCACCGACCCTGCCGTCATCCACCTCGCCTACAACGACCCGCAGGGCGTCACCGCGGCGTTCAACCGCAACCTGATGCACAACGTGAACTCGTTCGCCGGAAGCCGGTTCGACCCCGACGCGTTCGACCACCATGCCCCGTACCTGGTCGAGCGGCGGCGCATCGAGATGTGGCTGGTGGCGCGCGAGGCCATGGAAGTGGATCTGGGCCGGCTGGGGACGACGCTGCGGCTCGAGCGAGGGGAAGGCATCCGCACCGAGATCTCCCGCCGCTTCCGCCGCGACGACGTGCTCCGCCTCATCGATGCGGCAGGCTTCACGCCGGAGCGCTGGATGGAGTCGCCAGACGGCCGCTTCGGGCTGGCGCTCGGCCTTGCTCGCGGCTCGCTGCGCGGGCTCTGACCTCCGCAGCCGCGGCCGGCGTCAGGCGCGGCAGTCGAGCAGGATCTTGCCCATCTGCCCCGACTGCTCGAGCAGGCGGCTTGCCTCCACCGCCTGCGAGAGCGGGAAGATCCGATCGACGACGGGCTTGATGCGGTGCTCGGCGACCAGCTTCACCATGGCGCGGAAGTCGTCGTCGGTGCCCATGGTGGTGCCGCGGATGTCGAGCTGCTTGAAGAAGATCTTCGCCATGTCGAGCTTGTTCGGCGACATCCGCGTGGCTCCGTAGAGCACGATGCGCCCGGCCGGCGCCGCGGCGCCGATCAGGTTGTTGAACCCGTCGCCGCCGGCGCCGTCGATGATCAGCGAGGGCGGGCGCCCGGCCTGGGCCACCAGATCCTTCTCCCAGCCCTTGGCCTTGTAGTTGACGGCGGCGATGGCGCCCATCTCCTTCGCCCGGGCGAGCTTCTCGTCGCTGCCGGAGGTGACCGAGACCTGCGCGCCGAGCGCCTGGGCGAAGAGCATGGCGAGGGTGGCCACGCCGCCGCCGATGCCCGTCACCAGGACGTGCTCGCCCTTGCGCAGGCCGCCGCGGGAGACCAGCGCGCGGTACGCGGTGATGCCCGCTACCGGCAGCGCCGCGGCGTCCTCGAAGCCGATCGAGCCGGGAAGCTCCACGATCATGGACGCGGGCACGGCGATCTTCTCCGCCATGGTGCCCTGGCGCGGCATGCCGAGGATGAGGAAGTCCTTGCCCTGCGCGGCAGGGTCCGGCCCCCACTTCTCGCAGGGGATGATCACGGCGCGCTTGCCCTTCAGCGCGGGGTCGACGCCCGGACCCACCGACTCCACCACCCCGGCCCCGTCCGAACCGAGCACGCAGGGAAGCTGGATGCGCGCGTAGAGCCCCTGCCGGATCCACACGTCGCGGTGGTTCAGGCCGCAGGCCTGGAGCCGCACCACCGCCTCTCCGGGGCCAGCCACCGGATCGGGCAGATCGACCAGCGTCATCTCTTCCGGCGGCCCCTGCCGCTCGCAGCGAACAGCGCGCATCACTTCGCTCCCGGTGTGAAGACGAGCCGCACCACCGCTTCCAGGCCCGTCGGGGTTTGCTTGTTGCCGCCCTCGGGATCGAAGGCGGTGTAGCTGCGGACCACGACACCCACGCCGATGGCGCGCGAGAACAGCCAGTCCGCGCCGAGGCCGGCGCGCGCGGCCAGCGAGTAGCCCACCTGCTTGCGGTTTCCGAAGTCCGCCAAGGCGAGCTCCAGATACGGGGAGACGGGCGTCGCGTCCAGCGTTGCCTGCAGTCCCAGCGCGGCGGAGACGATCCCCCCGCCGGGCGCGGCGCGGGTGGCGACGTCGCCGATGGCCCAGAGCTGGTCGGTGAAGCGGTAGGCGGCGCCGAGGCCCGCGCCGGCGCGTGTCGCGAGGCGGGTGCTGGGCTGGCCTCCCAGGGCCTCCAGGCGAACTTGCAGCCGCGGGCTCCCCTGCCGGAGCGGCGCGGCGGCCGGGGAGAGGACCGCGAGGAGCGCTGCGAGCAGGCGCACGCCCCGCAGCTTACACGGCGATTGACTTCCCGGGGGAGTTCCGCGAGAAAGGCCCGTCCTGCAGGAGACGCCAGTGGCAGAGAAGATCGATCGCAAGCAGCTGAAGAGGCCCGACGAGTTCCAGGTGGTCGCCGGCAAGGCCATGAGCTGGGTGGCCGGGCACCAGCGCGCCGTCCTCTCCGCGCTCGGCGCGGCGGTGGTCGCGGTGCTCATCGGCTGGGGCATCGGGAACTGGCGCTCGTCGCGCGAGGCCAACGCCGGCACCGAGCTGGCCAAGGCGCTGGAGCTGGGGTCGCGGCCCGTGGGCGCCGCGGCGCAGGGCGGGCAGGAGGGCTTCGCGACCAAGGAAGAGCGCGACAAGGCGGTGCTCGCCGCCCTGGACAAGGTGCGCAAGGACTACGGGAGCACCACCGCGGCGCGGACCGCCCTCGCCGAGGAGGGCTTCGAGAAGCTGAAGCAGGGCGACGCCGCCGGCGCGCAGAAGGACCTGCAGGACTTCCTCTCCAGCGCCGGCAAGGACCATCCGCTGCAGCCCTTCGCGCAGGAAGCGCTGGGCTACGCCTTCGAGGCGCAGAAGAAGCTGGACGAGGCGAAGGCGGCCTTCGGCAAGCTGCGCGATCTGGGAATGCCCGCGCGCGCCGACTTCCAGGACGCCCGCCTCGCGCTGGCGCAGGGAAAGCCGGACGCGAAGCAGCAGCTGGAGAACGTCGCCAGGCAGTACCCGAAGGAGATGGACGTGGTGCGCGCCGCCAACGAGCGCGTGGAGCTGGCCTCCTTGCCGCCGGTCACGCCGGGGGAGGCCGCCGCGCCGGAGCAGAAGCCACAGCCGGAGACCCGCAAGCCGCAGGGGAAGAAGAAGAAGTGATCCTGCTCGCGCTCCTCGCTTTCTCCTGGACGCCGCTCGGCCACGACCCACGCGCGCCGGTGCGCGAAACGCAGCTCAACCGGCCCTTCTTCGTCGGCGACATGCAGCACCTGGTGCCACAGGAAACGCTGCCCTTCTCGCCCATCGAGACCGCAACGCCGGTGCTGGACGCGGCGCAGACCCGCCTCTACGCCGGCACCCGCGACGGGAAGATGCGTTGCCGCTTCCGCGGCAGGACGGCCTGGACCTTTCCCACCGGGGGCGCCATCCTCGCCGCGCCGGCCATCGAAGGCGAGACGCTCTACGTCGCAGGCGGCGACGGCAAGCTCTACGCGCTCAACCGCTTCACCGGCGCAGCGCGCTGGGAGCTCGACATCCACGAGGAGCTGACCACCACCCCCGCGGTCTTCGAAGGCCGCATCTTCGTCGGCTCCAGCGAGCAGTCGGTCACCGCGGTGGACGCGAAGACGGGCAAGAGCCTGTGGAAGTTCCATCGCGACCCCCCGGGCGGCTTCACCATTCGCGGCGACGCCTCGCCGCGGGTGGCTCACGGATCGCTCTTCGTGGCCTTCGCCGACGGCACCGTGGCGGCGCTGGCGCCGGAGAGCGGTTCGGCCAGGTGGACCCGACAAGTCAGCGGCTCCGGCGACTACCTCGACGTGGACTGGATCGATGCTCCGGAGAACGATGCCCGCATCTACGTGGCCAGCGCCAAGGCCGGCATCGTCGCCCTGGACGCCGCGACCGGCGAGCCCGCCTGGACGTACGCGCTGGCCGGCGCCAACCATGTCGTGGTGGAAGGACCGCGCGTGCTCGCGGGAGGGCGCGGCGAGCTCGTGGCGCTCGACCGGGCAAAGGGCGCGGTCCTCTGGCGGCTGGAGCTGCCCAAGGGGCGCTACCCCACACAGCCCGTGGCCATGAGCGGCATCGTGCTCGTGGCCCAGGATCGCGGCCCGCTGATGGGCGTGGATCTGCAGACCGGCGTCGCCCGGGGCGCGTTCGATCCGGGCAGCGGATTCTCCCAGCCGGTCTTCGCGCTGCCGGGAGTGGCCTACGTGATCTCCAACGGCGGCTCGCTCTTTTCACTGGGCCTGCTCCCATGACGAGCCTCCGCCGCGTTCTCGTGGTCGCGGCGGTGATCGAGCGCGCGGGCAAGGTCCTGGTGTCGCTGCGGCGGCCCCAGGGCGAGCGCGCCTCGCTCTGGGAGTTTCCCGGCGGCAAGGTGGAGGCAGGGGAGGGCGAGCGCGCCGCGCTGGCCCGCGAGCTGCGCGAGGAGCTGGGCGTGCGTGCCTCCATCGGCGAGGAGTATGCGCGGGTCGAGCACATCTATCCGGACCTCCAGGTGGAGCTGGCGCTCTACCGCTGCGTCCTCCACGCCGGAGAGGAGCCGAGGCCGCTGGCCTGCGAGCAGGTGCGCTGGGTGCTGCGCCGCGATCTTCCGGGCCTGCCGTTCTGCGAGGCGGACGTGCCCATCCTCACCCGGCTGGCGGAGGAAGATCTGGCGTGATCACCGCCTCGTTCCGGCACATCCGCGGCATCGGCCCGCTCCGCGAGCGGCAGCTCTGGATTTCCGGGGTTCGCATCTGGAATCACCTGCCGGCGGCAGGGGACGTGCTCTCGCCGCGCCTGGACGGACGCCTCCGCGCCGGAGCTGCGCTCTCGGCGGAGCGGCTTGCCGCAGGAGATCTCGCCTTTTTCGCCCAGGCGCTGCCGCAGACGGAGCACTGGCGACTCTTGCCGCAGGTGCTGGAAGGCGCCGCTTTTCTGGACATCGAGGCCGCCTCTGACAAGGTGACGGTCATCGGTGCGCTCGATCGTCGAGGATTGGTCAGTTGGTCGCGGACCTTCGACGGCTTCCGCGAACGTTCCCGCGCCTGGACGGCGCTGGTGACGTTCAACGGCACCTCGTTCGACGTTCCCATCCTGCGCCGGGTCTTCCCCGGCTGGGAGCCCCCTGCCGTGCACATCGACCTTCGCCACGTCTACCAGCGCCTGCGCGAGAAGGGCGGGCTCAAGGAGCTGGAGCCGCGCGCAGGTTTCTTCCGCCCGCCCCACCTCGCCCCCCTGACCGGCACCGATGCCGTGGCGCTCTGGCATGCGCAGATCGCCGGTGACCGAAGCGCGCTGCGGCGACTCCTGGAGTACAATCTGTATGACGTCTTCCACCTCAAACCCCTGGCCGAGCTCGGATACAACCGCCTGCTCAAGCGCACGGGAATGCCGGCGAGCGACCTGCCGGTGAGCGACCGCGGGGCCATGCTCTACGACGTCAGCAAGGCAGTGGAGGCGGCGTGCAGTTGACCGGGCGCCGGGAGGCGCTGCTCGTCGCCGGTTGCATCGCGCTCTACCTCGCCCTGGCGGGGGTGCGCGCCTGGCATCATCCCGAGCCCTACTACGACGACGTGGGCTTTCTCGACCTCGCCAACCAGGCCCACGAGATCGGCGGTCCGGTCGCGCTGGTGAAGGCGCTCTTCACCGGCTCCTGGCTGGAGGACAACCGCAACCCGCTCTACGTGGGCGTGCTCTCGCTGGTGGCCGGCCGCGACCACGGCTTCCACCTGCGCGCGCGCGTCCTCAACGTGCTGCTCGGAGTGCTCGCGCTCCTCGCCTGGTGGCGCACGGCGCGCAGGCGCAGCGGGCCGCGAGCGGCGCTGATCGTCGCCGCGTTCCTGGCGGTGAGCGAATGCTTCATCGACTACTCCGGCCGCGAGTCTTGCGAGCCGCTCCTGCTGCTGCTCTGGGCGCTCTCCATCGGTGCCATCCTCGACGGCTTCGAGGACCCGCGGCGCTGGGTCTGGGCAGGCGTCTTCGCCGGGCTGGCGCAGCTCGACAAGGGCTCCGGGATCTTCCTCGTCTTCTGCTTCGGCACGGCGCTGCTGATCGACCGCGGGCCGCGCGCGCTTCGCGACCCCTGGGCGTGGGGCATGGGCCTCGGCTTTCTCGCCGCCGCCTCGCCGCTCTTGACGCGCAACCTCCTCGCCTACGGCTCACCCCTGCACCACTGGAACAACCGGCTGCTCTTCATCGACCGCCTTCCCGACTACGCGGAGATCTACGCGCCCGGCGCGCTGGACCGGCTGCCCCACGGCCTGCACGACTGGCTGCAGCACACCACCTGGCACGAGATCTGGTTCGGCCGCCTCCTCATGGGCATCGCGGAGACGGCGGTCCACCTGGGCGACTCGCTCAGCTTCGTCGCCCCGAGCCCGCTCGGGCCGGTGCACATCCCCGGAGTGGTGCTGGGCTTTGCGCTCTTCGTCGTGGCCCTGCACCGGCTCTACAGGCGGCCCGGATCGTTCGACCGCACCTTCCTCTCCATCCAGGCGGCGCTGTTCGTGGTGTTCTTCGTCATCTTCAGCGCCGCGGGCGGCTCCTCGCGCTACGTCTTTCCCATGACGCTGTGCCTCTTCGCCTTCGTGCTGGCGAAGGATCTCGCGGAGCGGCCACCCTGGCTGGTGCGCTGGGGGGCGGTGGCGGCGTCGTTCGTGGTGCTCGCGGTGACGCTGGACCCGGCCCGCGCCGCTCCGCCCCGCGCCTACGCCGAGGCAGGCAAGTGGCTGGAGCAGAATCTCAAGGCCGGCGACGGCTACGCGGTGGACAGCCGCAGCCAGTTCGAGCCGGAGTGGTTCCTGCCCGCCTCGACCCACATGGAGATCGTCTCCAGCGCCTGGCAGCGCCAGCCGCTCCAGCCCGCGGAGTTGTTGCCCTGGCTGCGCAAGAAGCGCGTCCGCTTCGTGCTGGTGGACTATTCCTCGCAGAAGGACGGCGCGCCGCGCTGGCTCTTCTTCGACCACCTGCCCGAGCACCTGCCCTGGGGCCTGCGCGAGGTCTGGGCTATCCCCGGGCGGATGCAGATCCTCGAGGTTTCGCCAGCAGCAGCAGCGCCGGAAGCAGCACTAAGGCAGTGACCAGCGTGGTGACCTCCCCGATCATCGCGTACCAGCCGAAGCTGCGCAGGGCGCGGTTGAGCGAGTAGAGCAGCGTGGCGTAGCCCACGAAGGTGGTCCACGAGCAGAGGATCACGGCCGGGCCCACCTCCGCCAGCGAGGCGATCACGTCGCCGCCGCGCTCCTTCACCCGGGCGGCCACGTTGGCGCCATAGTCCACCGCGATGCCGAAGGTGATGGGAAAGACGATGAAGTTGAAGAAGTTGATCTTCAGATCCAGCGCCGCCGCCACGCCGCACATCAGGAGCACGCCGGCGGTGAGCGAGCCCACCACCTCCAGGCTGAGGCGCAGGTTGCGAAAGAAGACGAACACCAGCAGCAGCACGCCAGCCAGCGAGAGGAAGGTGGTGCGCGGCCCCTCCACCTCGATGTCCTTGAGCAGGTCGGCGAAGATCACCTTGTCGCCGGTGGCATCGTAGAGCTTGCCGTTCACCGTCACGTTGCGCACTGCCTTGACGAAGTCCTGCAGGTTCTTCGCGATCTCCAGCTCGGCGGTGCCCTTGGCGGTGACCGCAGCGATGCGGCCCAGCGTCCCGTCGCGCTCGCGAAAACGGTCCAGCAGCGTGGGCGGCGCCTCGGCGGCGGAGACGGGCTTCTGCGCGGCAAGCTGGTCGCGCACCGTGCGCAGCCGCTGGCGCTGGACCGGGTCGGAGATCTTGCGCAGGACGGAATCCGGCAGCTCGTCGACGATCTGCCGGATGACCGCGAGCTTCTGCGCTTGCTGCGCCGGCACCACCGAGGAGAGGGTGTCGCAGCCGTCGATCAGCCGGTCGTTCGGCGGCGTCTTCATCCGCTCGCGGATCACGGCGCAGAAGGCATCGGCGTCGGCGCGCGAGTCGAGCAGCGCCACCGCCCCGGCCAGCGACTTGCCCAACGCCTCGTTGGCGCGCTGGTTGTCGTCGGTCAGCGTCTTGCGCCCCTTCAGCTCGTTGGACAGGTTGTCGAGATTGCGCTCCATGGCGCCGCGGTGGATCTGCAGGCCGAAGAGCGCGGCCGCGACCGCCGCCACCGTCACGAAGACGGCGACCACGGCCCGGCGGTGGGCGAAGAAGCGCGTCAGCGCGGGAATGAACCGCTCGCCGCTGGCGGCGGGCTTGAGCCTGGGCGGGCCGCGCAGCTTCTCGAAGACGGAAAGGAGCGCCGGCACCAGCGCGAAGGTGAAGAGCCAGCAGAGCAGCATGCCGATGCCGCCGATGAAGCCGAAGTGTCGGAACCCGCGGTTGGCGGCGAGCACCAGCACTCCGAAGGACACGCTGGTGGCGGCGGAGGCGAGCAGGGTTGCGTTGGCGGTGGTGAGCGCCCCGTCGACGCAGGACGCGGCGAGCCCGTCGCCGCGCTGGCGAAGCTGCTTGACCCGGGCGAGGTAGATGAGCCCGTAGTTGATGCCGTTGCCCACCACGATGGAGCCGAGGAAGGCGGTCTGCGTGTTGAGGTAGCCGATCACCAGCCAGGTCAGGGCGAAGGTGACCGCCACCGCGATCAGGACGGCGATGCCCAGCGCCACGGTGCTGCGCAGGTCGCGGAAGAAGAGCAGGATCGACGCCAGCACGATGGTCACCACCAGCACCGTGAGCGAGTTGCCGTCCGGGTGCACCAGGTAGCCGTCCCGGTAGCGGGCGAACCGCTCGTCCACGCGCGCGCGAGGGGTCTTCGCCTTGGGGTCCAGCCACGGGGACTCAGGGGCGGTCGCCTTTGCGGG
>DASSQZ010000227.1:0-18721 GCA_035702105.1 Myxococcales bacterium
GGTCGAGCTTCTCGCTGGAGATCTCCAGCGCGACCGGCGCGCCGGGAGGCATGGCGGTGCCGCCGCCGACGAAGAGCACGCTGTCCGTCCCGCCCGCGAGCAGCGCCTGCACCTCCTCGATCGACGCGGGCGCCTTGCGCGCCGCCGCCGCCGGCGCTACGCCCGCCACGCCTGCCCCGACAGCTCGGTGGGATGCGGCTGGTACAGGCCCGGCTTGTCGCCGCACAGCCGCGGCGAGGGGAACACCTTGCCGGGGTTGAACCGGCACGAGGGATCGAAGGCGCAGCGGAGCAGGTGCATGGTGTCCAGGTCCTCGGGCGTGAACATCTCCGGCATGTAGGGCGCCTTGTCCGCGCCCACGCCGTGCTCGCCGGTGATCGAGCCGCCGTAGCGCAGGCAGATGCGGAGGATGTCGCCGGACATCTCCTCGGCCTTCTTCTCCTCCTCGGGGATGCGCCCGTCGAAGAGCACCAGCGGATGGAGGTTGCCGTCGCCGGCGTGGAAGACGTTGGCCACCCGCAGCCCGTACTTCTCCCCGAGCCCGGCGATCTCCGTCAGCACCCGGGCGATGGCGCTGCGCGGGATGACCCCGTCCTGCACCAGGTAGTTGCGGGCGATGCGCCCCACCGCGGCGAAGGCGCTCTTGCGCCCCTTCCACATCAGCTCCCGCTCGGCGGCGTCGCGCGGGACGCGGACCTCGAGAGCGCCCGCCTTGCGGGCCAGCTCGATGGCGTTTCCCGAGGTCTGCTCGCACTCGGCGGCGAGGCCGTCCACGTCCATGAGCAGCGCCGCGCCCACCTCCGGCCAGTCCACGCCGGTGGCCGCCTTGGCGGCGACGATGGCGAGCGTGTCCATCATCTCGATGGCGGCCGGCACGATGCCGGAGGCGATGATGGCGCTGACGGCGTTGCCCGCCTCGGTGGTGGAGGGGAAGGTGGCGAAGAAGGTACGGGTGGCCTCCGGCTTGCGCAGGATGCGCAGCACCACCTCGGTGACGATGCCGAGCAGGCCCTCGCTGCCCACCACCACGCCGGTGAGGTCGTAGCCGGGCTGATCGGCGATCTCCCCGCCCAGGTCCACCACGCTGCCGTCGTGCAGCACCATGCGCACGCCGAGCACGTGGTTGACGGTGAAGCCGTACTTGAGGCAGTGCGCGCCGCCGCTGTTCTCGGCCACGTTGCCGCCGATGCTGCAGACGCTCTGCGACGAGGGGTCGGGCGCGTAGTACCAGCCGCTCGGCCCGATGTGCCGCGAGACGTCGAGGTTGATGACGCCGGGCTGCACCCGCATGAAGGCGTTGTCGAAGTCCACGTGGAGGATGCGGCGCATGCGCGAGAGCCCGATCACCACGCAGCCCGGCACGGGCAGGGCGCCGCCGGAGAGACCGGTGCCCGACCCGCGCGCCACGATGGGCAGCCCGGCCTCCCGCGCGAGCTTCACGCAGGCGGCCACCTCCTCGGTGCTGCCCGGAAGCACCACCAGGCCCGGCGTGACGCGGACGCTGGCCAGGCCGTCGGACTCGTAGGTGCGAAGCTGCTCGGGCTTGCAGATCGCGTATCCCTGCCCGACCACCGCCGCGAACCTGGCGATCAGCGGGTCGGGCAGCGGCCCCGCGTGGACCTTGATCTCCGCCTGGGTGGCGCCGGGCGTCTCCTGCTTCATTCCAGGCGCTCGTAGGCAGGGAGGGTGAGGAAGTCCACGAACTCGCCCAGCACCAGGCCGTCGAGGATCTGCCGCGCCTCCTCGAGGTTGGGCAGGCCGGCGATCTTCTTCAGCTCGTCGTCGCGGAGCTGTTCGTAGAGCTTCCTGTCGATGGTGCGGCCGTCCTCCAGCTTCGCGCCGTTCTGCACCCACTGCCAGAGCTGCGCGCGCGAGATCTCCGCCGTGGCCGCGTCCTCCATCAGGTTGTAGATGGCCGCCGCGCCGTTGCCGCCCAGCCACGACGCCAGGTACTGCACGCCCACGCTGATGTTGTTGCGCACGCCGAACTCGCTGATGGTGGCGCCGGGAATGCGCGTGTCCTGCAACTCGCGCGCCTCCACCTTCACTTCGGAGCGCAGCCTCTCCTTCTGGTGCGGCTTGCCCAGCTTCCTGTCGAACACCTCCTTGGCCGGCGGCACCAGGTCCGGGTGCGCCACCCAGGTGCCGTCGAAGCCGTCGGCCACCTCGCGCTCCTTGTCCGCGCGGGTCTGCGCCAACGCCTTCTCGTTGATCTCCGGGTTCTTGCGGGTGGGGATGAAGGGCGCCATGCCGCCCATGGCGTGGGCGCCGCGCCGGTGGCAGGTCTTCACCAGCAATTCGGTGTAGGCGCGCATGAAGGGCACCGTCATGGTGACCTTCTGCCGGTCGGGAAGGATGAGGTCCTTGCGCGTCCGCAGCTTCTTGATCAGCGAGAAGATGTAGTCCCAGCGGCCCGCGTTGAGGCCGCTCGAGTGATCGCGCAGCTCGTAGAGGATCTCGTCCATCTCGAAGGCGGCGGGCAGCGTCTCCACCAGCACCGTGGCGCGCACGCTCCCGCGCGGGATGCCGAGCTTGTCCTGGGCGAAGACGAAGACGTCGTTCCACAGCCGCGCCTCGAGGTGCGACTCGATCTTGGGCAGGTAGAAGTAGGGACCGGTGCCGCGGTCCAGGGTTTCCCGGGCGTTGTGGAAGAAGAACAGCCCGAAGTCCGCCAGCGAGCCGGAGATGGGCTTGCCGTCGGCGTGGAGGTGCTTCTCCGGCAGGTGCCAGCCGCGCGGCCGCACCAGCAGCGTCGCGATCTTCTCGTTCAGCCTGTACGCCTTGCCCTCCGGCGAGGTGAAGCTGAGGTTGCGGCGGACCGCGTCGATGAGGTTCACGTGTCCCTGCACCACGTTGGACCAGGTGGGCGAGAGCGCGTCCTCGAAGTCGGCCATGAAGACGTCGGCGCCGGAATTGAGCGCATTGATCATCATCTTGCGCTCCACCGGACCGGTGATCTCGATGTGGCGCTTCTCCAGATCTGCGGGCGTGGCCGCCACCTTCCAGTCGCCGGCGCGGACGCTCGCGGTCTCGGGCAGGAACTCGAACGAGGCCCCGGCGGCGAGCTTCCTGTAACGCTCGTCGCGCTTCCTGAGCAGCTCCTGCCGGCGCGGCTCGAAGTTGCGGTGCAGCTCCTCCACGAAGGCGAGCGCAGCTTTGGAGAGGATCTGCCCGGAAGCCTTCGCCGTCACTTCGATCATGTCGAACCTCCAAGGACGCGGGGCAGCTACGCCAGCACAGAAACGCGCAGACGTCCAGAGGCGCCGGTGCGCGCTGCAGGGAACCTTTCGCCCGACGGCCCACTCTTCGACAACAACCTGTAGTCGGGGCGGGAGGGGACTTCCACTCCGACGAGAGACTGCGTTATAGAACTTTCCGCCCCAACCCCGGGAGAACCGCACATGGCGAGAACGCTGACCCGCAGATCGCTGCTCAAGGCAGGTGTCACCGCAGGCGCCGCGATCGCGGCCCCAACCATCCTCACGCGAAAGGCCTCGGCACAGACCGAGACCACCCTCAAGATCATCCAGTGGAAGCACTTCGTGCCGGAGTACGACAACAAGTACTTCGCCAACTTCACCAAGCAGTTCGGCGAGAAGCACAAGTGCAAGGTCGAGGTGGACTATGTCGCCACCAACGATCTCAACGGCGCAGAGCAGGCCGACATCGCCCGCGGCGGGGGACACGACATCCTCCACCTCAACGGCGTGGGCGCCTGGTTCTTCGAGCAGGCGCTGGTGGACGTGAGCGACGTGGCCAACAAGCTCGCCAAGGAGTTCGGCGGGTGGATCCCGAACTCGGAGTCGATCGGCAAGGTCAAGGGCAAGTGGCTGGCGGTGCCCTACTGGTACATCGCCTACCCGATGCTCATCAACCGCGGCTACTTCGACCAGGCCGGCGCCAAGTACACCGACAAGACCACCTGGCAGGAGCTGCTTCCCGAGGGCGCCAAGCTGAAGGCCGCGGGGCACCCCTTCGGCATCCCCTACGCGCAGACGCCGGACGCCAACGACGACCTCTACCCGCTGATGGCCTCGTTCGGCGCGTACATGTTCGACAAGGAGGGCAAGATCAGCTTCCGCCGCAAGGAGATCTCCGACGTCCTCAATTACGGCAAGCAGTTCTTCGAAAAGACCATGACCGACGAGGTGCTGAGCTGGGACGACAGCTCGAACAACCGCTTCATCGCCTCGGGCAAGGGCTCGCTGATCTGCAATCCCATCAGCGCGTACCGCACCGCCGCCAAGGACAACCCGGACGTCTACCGCAACCTGGAAGTGGTCAAGACGCCGCTCGGGCCCAAGGGCCGCGCCAACGGCGCGCGCACCATGTCGTACGGCATCTACAACTTCTCCAAGAACCAGCAGCTGGCCAAGACCTTCCTCTACGAGATGGTGGCCGACAGCCGCAACGGCATGGAGGGTAGCACCGGCTACAACCATCCCTTCCTCAAGGACTTCACCAAGAAGCCCATGCCGGTGATCGGCAGCGAGCCCAAGCTGGAGCTCCTGCAGGACTTCCAGAACGACAACCTGGTGTTCATCGGCTATCCCGGCCCGATGACCCGCACCGCCACCGGCATGTACGCGAAGTTCATCATCCCCACCATGTTCGCCGAGGTGGCGAAGGGGAAGCCCATCCGCGCCGCAATGGACGACGCGGAAAAGAAGCTTCGCGCCATTTGACGCTTCTCGGGTAAAAGACCCACACCATGGCAGACGTCGTTCTCGACCGGGTCGTGAAGCGGTTCGGTGAAACGGAAGTGGTCGCGGGCATCGACCTGACTGTCCGCGACCGCGAGTTCTGCATTCTCGTGGGCCCGTCCGGCTGCGGGAAGACCACCACGCTGCGGATGATCGCCGGCCTCGAAGAGGTGACGGCCGGCGACATCCGCATCGGCGGCGAGATCGTCACCTACAAGCCGCCCCGCGACCGCGACATCGCCATGGTCTTCCAGAGCTACGCGCTCTATCCGCACATGACCGTGCGCAAGAACCTCTCCTTCGCCCTGGAGCTGCGCGGGCTGCCCAAGAAGGAGATCGCCAGGCGCATCGACGACGTGGCGGGCATCATCGGGCTCACCCCGCTGCTCGAGCGCAAGCCGCGCCAGCTCTCCGGCGGGCAGCGGCAGCGCGTGGCGGTGGGCGCGGCGCTGTGCAGGCAGTCGGGAGTGCTGCTCTTCGACGAGCCGCTCTCCAACCTGGACGCGAAATTGCGCGTGCACATGCGCACCGAGCTCAAGCGCCTGCACCAACAAGTAAAGTCCACCATGGTCTACGTCACCCACGACCAGGTGGAGGCGATGACCATGGGCGACCGCATCGTGATCATGAACGGCGGCCGCATCATCCAGGTGGGCAGCGCGATGGAGGTCTACGACCGCCCCGCCACCCGCTTCGTCGCGGGCTTCATCGGCACCCCGCCGATGAACTTCTTCGACGGCGAGGTCACCCAGGCGGGCATCACGCTGCCCGGCGGACTGGTCATGCCGGTGCCGCGCGCCGGGCTTTCGGCCCTCAGCGGCCGCAAGGTGGTGTTCGGGATGCGGCCGGAGCACATCGCGTTGCGCGCCAACGGCAAGGAGCACGCCGCCAAGGTGCCCTCCACCATCGAGGTGGTGGAGCCGCTCGGACACCGGACCATCCTCACCGCCAGCACCCCGGCAGGCGTGCTGCAACTGGAGGCCGAGGCGATGCCCGGGCTCAAGCCGGGCGACCGCACCGACCTGTACTTCGACCTGTCCCGCGCGCATCTCTTCGATCAGGCCGACGAATGCGCCCTCTAGCCGTTCCCGCCGAGTCTCCAGCGAAGGAGGCGGCGCGGCGGCTGCCGTTCTCGGAGCGAGAGGCGCCCTTCGGCTACGCGCTGGTGCTGCCCGCCATCCTCTATCTCACCGCCTTCATCGCCTATCCTTTCGCGATGAGCATCTGGCTCAGCCTCACCGACGCTCAGGCCGGCGCGCGGAAGTGGAATTTCATCGGCTTCGACAACTATTCCAAGGTGGAGAGCTACGAGCTGGTCGCCAACGACTTCGTGCTCTTCGACGGCAAGGACGACGAGGCCAGGGCGCTGCTCGCCGCCCGCAAGCAAGGCACGGTCGCGACCGCTCCCGAAGGCAGCCGCTTCAAGGCGGCGCTGCAGGTGGGCGGCCGCAGCATCCCGGTGGTCACCGCCGACAACGACGGCGATGCGACCTACATCGCCACCACCATCCTCAACGACCTCGACTGGCAGCTCCACGGCGGCAAGGTGGTGGCCCACGCCGCCGACTCGCCGCTCAGCTTCGGCAACTTCGACGACCGCGCCAAGGCGAAGAAGGCGGAGAAGGAAACGCTGCTGGTCAAGGCGAACACCAAGCTCAAGGCCAACGGCACCGGAGTCCAGCAGGACCCGAACTTCGTGCTCGCGGTGAAGAACACGCTCAAGTACACCTTCGGCACCGAGCTGGTGAAGCTGTTCTTCGGCATCCCCTGCGCGCTGCTCCTGCACCGCAAGTTCCGCGGCCGCCAGCTCCTGCGCGGGCTCCTGGTCATTCCCTGGGTGATTCCCATCGCCATCTCCGGCCAGGCATGGCTCTGGATCCTCGACAGCACCTACTCGGTGATCAACTGGCTGCTGGTGCACAGCGGCACCATCTCGCCCGCGAACATCCTCAACTTCCGCGGCGACCCCGACCTGGCCATGCTTTCCCTGGTGGTGGTGAACGTCTGGCGAGGCTTTCCCTTCACCACCGTGGTGATCCTCGCCGGCCTCACCGCCATTCCCGACGAGATCCTCGAGCGCGCGCGGCTCGACGGCACCAATGCGATCCAGCGCTTCTTCTACGTGATGGCGCCGATGGTGCGCCCCATCCTGATGGTGTCGCTGCTCTTCTCGGTGGTGTTCTCCTTCACCGACTTCAACACCATCTGGATCATCACCCGCGGCGGCCCGTACGACCAGACCCAGGTGCTCGCGACCTACGCGTACCAGGTGGGCGTCAACGCCGGATACCTGGGCAAGGGCGCGGCCGTCTCGCTCTTCCTCTTCCCCATCATGGCGGTGACGGTCTTCGGGATGCTGCAGTCGCTGCGCAAGGACAACATGTGATCGCCTTTCTGCGCAGCCTCCGCCACGACCTTTTCTCCTGGGGCTTTCTGCTGCCCTTCCTGGTCTTCGCGCTCTTTCCCTTCTACTGGGGGCTCATCACCTCGTTCAAGGCGGACGCGAACCTCTACGATCTCTCGCGCAACCCGCTGACCATCTCGAAGATCGACGGGCGCACCGGCAAGCCCTACCACAAGGACATCATCGTCCCCGCTTCCTACACTGCCGGTCCCATCCACTGGAACCAGCAGATCGGCTCGCACACCAAGCGCAGCGACGCGGAGTCGAACCCCAAGCCCATCGCGGTGATCGGCGACCAGGAGATCTACAGCCCGGTCAGCGGCACGCTCTCGCGCATCGACACTCCCGACGGGAAGGTGGCCCAGCCCAACCAGGTGATCGGCGACATCAACGTCGACAACCCCACGCTCTCGCACTACGAGTTCCTCGCCTCCACGCCCTTCTACCGCTGGATGCAGGTGAGCCTGCTCACCGGGCTGGCGGTGGTGCTGATCACGCTGGTCATCGCCGTGCCCGCCGCCTATGCCCTGGCGCGCCTCAACTTCGCCGGCAACCGCGGCATCGGCATCGGCATCTTCCTCACCTACCTGATCCCGCCCACCATCCTCTTCATCCCCTTCTCGCAACTGGTGGGCGCGCTGCACATCGACAACACCATCTGGTCCCTGATCCTCAGCTATCCCACCTTCACCATTCCCTTCTGCACCTGGCTTTTGATGGGCTTCTTCCGCGGCGTGCCCAAGGAGATCGAGGAGCGCGCGCTGCTCGACGGCGCCACCCGCCTGCAGATGCTGCGGCTGGTGGTGATCCCGGTGGTGCTGCCCGGCATCCTCACCGCCGCCATCTTCGCCTTCACCCTCAGCTTCCAGGAATACGTCTACGCGCTAACCTTCATCTCCAGCACCTACAACCGCACCCTGCCGGTGGGCATCTCGGTGGAGATGGTGCGCGGCGACGTCTACTTCTGGGGGCCGCTGATGGCGAGCGCCATTCTCGGGTCCTTGCCGGTGGTGATCGTGTACGGACTCTCGCTCAACTACTTCATCAGCGGCATGAC
Organism: Myxococcales bacterium; assembly: GCA_035702105.1. Taxonomy (GTDB): domain Bacteria; phylum Myxococcota; class Myxococcia; order Myxococcales; family 40CM-4-68-19; genus 40CM-4-68-19. The sequence goes on from DASSQZ010000227.1 coordinate 8,165, forward strand.
GACGGGCGCGACGAAGTAGGCTAGCGATCACGTCGCGCCCCGGCTATTGCGCGCGCACAGGGCATCCCGACCAGCGCCGCCGCGCAGCATCTCGACTGCTGCGAGCCACTGCCGTAACCTCAGGTGACCCCATGAGGGAAGACCATCGCAGCCTTCGGCGCTTCTCGGCACGTGTGGCCGTTGGAATCGTTCTCTGCGCAGGAGCGTCGGCGCGAGCAGATACGTGCAGTGCCATCCGACTGCCCTCCGAAGTGAGGAGGTCGCTCGAGCACGAGTACGCCGGCTGGCGCGTGGTCACGGAGGACTCGCTGAGCTCGGAAGACGATCGAGAGATCTGGGCTCGAAATTTCAGCGGCGAATGTCCCGGCATTGCTGTCGGCCGCTTCAAGGGCAAAGGGCTGGACTACGCCATCAACCTCATCAGAAATACTGGCGCTTCTCTGGAACAGCAGCTGATCTTGTTCGAGCATACTGAGCAGGGCTTCAACACCAGTATCCTCTTCGCGCCCTCCGCAGTGGGTGTCGTCTCGGTCATCAGAAAATTTGGTCCCGGTATCTATCGATCGCCCGATTCGGGCCGTCCCGTCAGAATACAATTTGATACGATTGGCGTTTCTGAGATTGAAGGAGGGGCCGTAGTTTATTACTGGACGGGAAAGAGGTTCGAGCAAATCGTGACCTCTGTGTAGCGGTCATATGGTTCTGCGCGGCGATGGGCGACGTCGCAGCCGTTGCGCGCTCAGACCTGGAACTTGATTGAGCGCACACCATTCAACGGCCGGATTCGCGATCGGGCGGCCGCCGATGCTGCGCGGTGGCGCTTTCGGGATGGCTGTGAGCGCGCAATAGCCGGGGCGAGGCGGGGTGGGTGGGCGGCGAGTTACGAAGATCGCCCGGAATCCTCCGTCCTGTATGTTTGGCTGTCCGAACGCGATTTTTGGATGTCTGAGCCGCCCCCCACCCCGCCTCGCCCCGGCGTCGGGGCCCGACGAAATCGGTCGGGACGCGCTTCACCCCACCACGAACACCGTGCACGACCGGGCCCCGTGGGCGCCGATGACCAGCGACTGCTCGATGTCCGCCGTCTTGGAAGGACCCGAGAGCCAGAGCGCGAAGCCCGGCGCGGGAATCGCTGCCCTGGCATAGCCTTCGTGCAGGTTGTGCACCAGCGTCTCCCCGCGCACGACCACCGCGAGGTGCTGGGTGAGGAAGAGCACGGCGCGGTTGGCGCCGCCGTGGTGGACGATCCAGCAGGCGCCGTTCTCGGCCACCCCAAGCTCGGCGGAGACGACGCAGAAGTCCACGTCGCGCAGGTCGTGGGGATTGCGCGTCGCGGCCACGTCGACGTTGGCCTTCGCCACGCCGGGGACCAACGACGCCACCTTGCGCGCTGCCGCGTACTCGGGCACTGCCTGAAGCGCCGCTTCCAGCGAGTCGCCCTCCGCGAGCGCGACGCAGCGGCCTCCCACCTCGACGACGCTCTTCGCGAACCGATCGCGCAGGTCGGGGAAGCGCACCGCGGCGAAGAGCGACACGTCGGGCAGCGGCGCCTCCGGCACGGCGGCCGCCCGGAGCGCGCTCAGGATCTCATCGCGCGCGGCCACGCTTCCTCCACTGCGCGCGGAAGCTCTCGCGCGGCATGGGCGGCAGCTCGCGCTGCCGCGTCCAGGGATTGGGAACGAGCGGCGCGAACATCCGCATCAGCCTTCCAAAGATCCGATAGGCCCAGGTGCGCGCCAGCACCCACCCTCCCAGGCGCGAGACCACGCGCTTGCCCAGGGGGACGAGCCCCAGCCGCGAGAGCTCTCCGCGCCAGGCGAGGAGCTGGTGGTGCAGGTCGATGCGCACCGGGCACACGTCGGTGCACGAGCCGCACAGCGACGAGGCGAAGGGCAGGTCGGCGTGCTTCTTCGGGTCGATGTGCGGCGCGAGGACGGACCCGATGGGGCCGGGCACGGTGACGCCGTAGCTGTGGCCGCCGCTGCGCCGGTAGACGGGGCAGGTGTTCATGCAGGCCCCGCAGCGGATGCACTTGAGCGAGCTCCGGTACTCGTCGCGGGGAAGGATCCGGCTGCGGCCGTGATCGACGATGACCACGTGCAGCTCGCCGCCGGGCCTGGGGCCGTGGAAGTGCGAGGTATAGGTGGTGATGGGCTGGCCGGTGGCGCTCCGCGCGAGCAGCCTGAGGAACACCGCCAGCTCGCGGGGAGAGGGCACCAGCTTCTCCACGCCCATGCAGGCGATGTGCAGGGGCGGCAGGGAGGTGCCGAGGTCGGCGTTGCCCTCGTTGGTGCAGACCACCACGCCGCCGGTGGAAGCGATGGCGAAGTTCACACCGGTGAGCCCCGCCTGGGCGGCGAGGAACTTCTGTCGCAGGTGCTGCCGCGCCGCCTCGGTGAGCGCCTTGGGATCGGCGAGGCCCGAAGGCGTGCCGAGCTTGTCGTGGAAGAGCGTGCCGATCTCCTCCTTCTTGAGGTGGATGGCGGGCATGACGATGTGCGAGGGCGGCTCGCGGCGAAACTGCACGATGCGCTCGCCCAGGTCGGTGTCCACCACCTCGATGCCGCGCTCCTCGAGGTAGTGGTTGAGCCCGCACTCCTCGGTGAGCATGGACTTGCTCTTCACCAGCCGCGCCACGCCATGGCCGGAGAGGATGCCGTAGACGATGCGGTTGTGCTCCTCGGCGTCGCGCGCCCAGTGCACCTGCGCGCCGCAGGCGACCGCGTTCTTCTCGAACTCCTCCAGGTAGTCGGGCAGGCGCGAGAGCGTGTGCGCCTTGATCTGCGAGGCCAGCGAACGCAGCTCTTCCCACTCGGGAACGAAGCTGCGCGCGACGTCGCGCTTGTTGCGCACGAACCAGACCGCCTGGTCGTGCCAGTGCAGCCGCGCATCGTCCTCGACGAACCCGGCCGCGCGCTCGGCGTGGCTGCTCATCGCGTGGCCTCCTCGAGGAGCTGGGCCACGTGCAGCACGCGGATGGGCTTCTTGTCGCGGCGCAGGAGGCCGTCCAGGTGCATGAGGCAGGAGATGTCGGCCCCGGCGATGATCTCCGAGCCGGCGCGCTCGTGGTCGGCGATGCGGTCGCGTCCCATGGCGCAGGAGATGGCCTCCTCCGCCACCGCGAAGGTGCCACCGAAGCCGCAGCATTCGTCGCTGCGGTGCAGCTCGGTGAGCTGCAGGCCCTCGATGTTGTCGAGGATGGCGCGCGTCTTGGAGAAGGCGGGCACCAGCCGCTCGCTGCCGCTGCCCAGCCGCAGCTCGCGCAGCCCGTGGCAGCTCTGGTGCAGGCCCACCTTGTGCGGGAACCGGCCGCGGGGCGCCACCCGGAGGACGTCGTGCAGGAACTCGCACAGCTCCAGCGTCCTCTTCGCCAGGTCCGCCACCCGCGGCTCCTGCGGCAGGAGCATGCCGTAGTGGTTGCGCACCATGCTGGTGCAGCTTCCCGAAGGGCAGACCACGTGCTCGTACGAGGCGAAGACGTCCAGCATCTTCCGCGCCAGGGGGCGCGCGTCGTCGAAGAACCCGGAGTTGGCCATGGGCTGGCCACAACACGTTTGCGCCTCGGGGAAGTGCACGGTGACGCCCAGGCGCTCGAGCAGGTCGGCGGTGGCAAGGCCGACCTGGGGGTAGAGCTGATCGACGTAGCAGGGCACGAAGAGCGCGACGTCCATCGGGCCAATCTGGCACGTCGCGGGCGCGGCCACCACCGGCCGCCTCTCAGGCCTCCCTGCGCCGCAGCCCCGGCGCCGTCCTGCGCTTGAGGAGCAGCATCGCCCCGAACCAGGCGCCGTAGAAGACCACCAGCATGGCCGCTGCGATCGGCAGCGCCGCGCGCGGATACCCGGCGCGGCGCAACACCACGTAGAGATCGCCGCAGAATCCGGGGCCGAGCAGCGCCAGCGCGAGCAGCACCATGCGCGAGGCGAAGGTGTGGAAGCGCTCGGTGTCCTCGCCGCGCTCCACGATGCGGTGATAGGCCGCGGGCGACATCAGGACGATGGTGGCGAACGCGATCAACCCCAGGCTGCCCAGGTGGACGAGCTGCACGGGCCGGGGCAGGCGGGCGAACGCGTCCATCAGCACCATGGCGAGTTGGAACCCGAGCAGCGCCTGCGCGCCGGGCAGCACCACGCGCGCTTCCGTGAGCACCTGGGTGATGCGCTGTTCGAGCGGGGTGTCTTCCATCCGATCCTCCGGTTCCTGGCGCTCCCTGCGCGAGCGCCGGGCGAAGTGGCCGTACCAGAACGCGACCGCGGCCGCCGCGGTGAGCGCTCCGGAGATTGCGCCGGCCCAGGCGCCGGCGATGCGGTTGCCCGCCACCGCCAGATCCACGGAGAGGCCGAGCGCAAAAGGCAGGAGCACTCCGCGCATCACCAGCATGGTGAAGCGGTGGAAGCGGCTGGTGTCGAACCCCTGCTCGACGATGCGGTGCCGGGCGGCGGGAAGGAAGAGCGCGCCCACCGTCGCGAGCAGGGCGAAGAGCCCCACCAGCTCCAGCGCGCGCTCGCCCCTGCCGAGGCGCTCGAAACCGGGCTCGAAGAACGAGCGGTACTGGAACCCGAGCAGCACCTGCGCGCCGAGCACGAGGATGCGCGACTCGTCGAGCGCGTTCTTCACCTTCGTGTGGAGGCTGGCCACCGCCGTCAATGTGTGGACTGCACGACGGTCGCGCAAACGGGCGTACGCCCGTCTGGTAGAAGGGCGCGTGCGCTTCTCCGCTCTCCGCTCGCGCGACTTCCGCCTGCTCCTCGGCGGACAGCTGGTGTCGCTCACCGGCTCGCAGATGCAGCAGGTGGCGGTGGTGTGGCAGCTGTATCTCTTGACCGGATCGCCGCTCTCGCTCGGGCTCCTGGGCGCGTTCAGGGTCACGCCCATCCTCCTGCTCGCGCTCGGCGGCGGCGTGGCGGCCGACGCGCTGGACCGGCGCAAGCTGATGCTGGGCAGCCAGTGCGGAATGGCGCTCGCGTCGGTGGGGCTGTTTGCCGCCACCCGCTCGCACGCCATCACCCCCGGCGTCATCTATGGGCTCTCCGCGCTCGCGGGTGTGGCGTCGGCGTTCGACCTGCCCGCGCGCCAGTCGCTGGTGCCGCGCCTGGTGCCGCCGGAGCTCCTGCCCAACGCGCTCAGCATGTACACCACCGTCTACGAGATCGCGGCCATCGCCGGGCCGGCGCTGGGCGGCGCGGTGCTCGCGTGGAAGGGCGTCTTGCCCATCTACGCCATCGACGTGATCTCGTTTCTCGCCACCATCACGGCGCTGCTCGCCATGAGCCACACCGCGCCTTCCCGCGGGCTCGCCGGCCTGAACGCCAGGGCCATCGGGGAAGGGCTGCGCTTCCTCAAGGGAACGCCGCTCATCCTCGCCACCATGCTGCTCGACTTCGTGGCCACCTTCCTCGCCGGATCGCTCCTGCTCCTCCCCATCTTCGCCGACCAGCTTCTCCAGGTCGGGCCAAGGGGGCTCGGCATCCTCTATGCCGCGCAGCCTGCCGGCGCCGCCCTCGCCGGCGTCCTCCTCTCCTGGCTGCCCACGCTCCGGCGGCAGGGCAGGGCGGTGCTCGTCTCGGTGGCCGTCTATGGCGCCGCCATCGCGCTGTTCGGCGTCTCGCGCTGGTTCTGGCTCTCCCTTCTCGCCCTGGGAATCTCCGGCGCCGCCGACACGGTGAGCGCGGTGATGCGGCAGACGCTCCGGCACACGCTCACGCCCGACGAGCTGCGGGGGCGCATGACTTCGGTGAACATGATGTTCTTCATCGGCGGCCCGCAGCTCGGCGAGGTGGAGGCAGGGGTGGTGGCGAAGCTCCTCGGCGTTCGCGTCTCGGTCTGGTCGGGCGGCGCGCTCTGCATGGTCGCGGCGGTCGCCGCCGCCGCGCTGGTTCCTTCCCTGCGCAGGTACGAGCACGGCGACTAGAACCCGCTTCATGGCCTGGCCGAGGGCTGAACCAACCGGGTTCAACCGGATGAACCATGTGTCAGCCAATGAACACAACGAGGCCGTGAGCCAAGGCTCGTGAACCCCGTCCTGGCGGCGCAAAGTTTGCGCCGCGGAGGGGCGGTTCGAGGCGCAAAGGATGCTGGCCCTGCGCTTGCTCCACCAGGGCCGTGCTCCAGGGCCGCCACATCGAAATCCGCGGAACCGTCCAGGGAGTGGGATTCCGCCCCTGGGTGTATCGGGTCGCGGTCCAGGTCGGGGTGGGCGGGCGCGTCCTCAACGACGCGGCCGGCGTGGTCATCGAGGCGTTCGGCACCGGCGCGCTGCTCGATCGCTTCGTCGCGGAGCTGCAGCGCGATCGGCCGCCGGCTGCGGAGGTGCGATCGTTCTCGGTGCGCGAGATCGCGCCGCAGGCCGTGCCGGGGTTCACCATCGCGGCGAGCGCGGTCACCCGGGAGCTGCGCGTGTCCATCCCTGCGGACCTCGCGACCTGCCCCGACTGCGAGCGGGAGATCTTCGATCCGAAGGACCGGCGCTACCGCTACCCGTTCACCAACTGCACCAACTGCGGGCCCCGCTTCACCATCGCGAGCGGCGTGCCCTATGACCGGCCCGCCACCACCATGGCGCCGTTCCGCATGTGCCCCGAGTGCGCCCGCGAGTACGAAGACCCGCTCGATCGCCGCTTCCATGCCCAGCCCAACGCCTGTCCGGCCTGCGGACCGCGCCTGCGATCGCAGCCGGAGAGCGCCGATCCGCTGGCCGCCGCGGCCGCGGCGCTGCGGGCAGGGCGCATCGTCGCGGTCAAGGGCATCGGCGGGTTCCACCTGGCCTGCGACGCCGCTTCCAGCGCGGCGGTGGCGCTCCTGCGCAGGCGCAAGCGCCGCGAGGAGCGGCCCTTCGCGGTGATGGCGCGGGATCTCGCGGCGGCGCGCGCGCTGGCCGCCCTGACGCCGCTGGAGGAGCGGCTGCTCTCGTCGGTGGAGCGGCCCATCGTGCTGGTGCGCCAGCGCCCGGACGCGCGCCTCGCGCCCGAGGTCGCGCCGCAGAGCCCGCTGCTCGGCCTGATGCTGGCCTACTCGCCCTTGCATCACCTGCTGCTCGCGGACTTCGACGGCCCCCTGGTGATGACCTCCGGCAACCTGAGCGACGAGCCCATCTGCCAGCGCGATGGCGAGGCGCTGGAGCGGCTGGCGGGAATCGCCGACCTGTTCCTCCTGCACGAGCGCGAGATCGAGACCCGCTGCGACGACTCGATCGTGCGGGTGATCGCCGGCTCCCCGGCCGTCCTGAGGCGCTCTCGCGGCCACGTCCCGCACACCATCGCCTTGCGCCATCCGGTGGCGGCGCCGGTGCTGGCCGTGGGTGGAGATCTCAAGAACACCTTCTGCGTGGCCTTCGGCGACACGGCGGTGCTGGGCCCGCACGTGGGCGATCTGGGGAGCGCCGAGACGTGGCGCTCGATGGAGTCGTCGGTCGAGCGCATGCTCCGTTTCCTGCGCGTCGAGCCGGAGGTGATCGCCCACGACCTGCACCCGGATTCGATCGCGGCATCCTTTGCGCGCTCGCGCAAGGGCCGGCTCGTGGCGGTGCAGCACCACCATGCGCACGTGGCGAGCGCCATGGCGGAGCGCGGCATCGAGGGGCCGGTCATCGGCGTGGCCTGGGACGGCACCGGATTCGGGCCCGACGGCACCCTCTGGGGCGGCGAGATCCTGCTCGCCACCGCGCGCGACTTCCAGCGCCTGGCGACGCTGCGGCCGGTGCCGCTGGCGGGCGGGGAGAAGGCCATCCGCGACATCTGGCGCATCGCGCTGGCCGCGCTGGACGACGCCTTCGACGGAGCGCCTCCGCTCGAGCGGCTGTCGCTCTTCGCCGGCATCCCCGCCGCCGAGATCGCCGCGGTCCGGCAGATGATCGCGCGCGGCTTCAACGCGCCCCTGGCGCGGGGGGTGGGCCGCTGGTTCGACCTGGCAGGCGCCATCGGCCTCTCGCGGCCGCGCGCCACCTACGAGGGGCAGGCGGCGCTGGAGTGGAACAACGCCGCGGGCAGCGCTCCGGGCGGCGCCTATCCATATGAGGTGGACCGCGCGGGGCCGGTGCCGGAGCTCGATCTGCGGCCCGCGGTTCGCGCGCTCGCCGCCGACGCCATCGCCGGCCGCCAGGCGCCGCTCATCGCGGCGAGCTTCCACGACACCCTTGCAGATGCCGCCGCCGCGCTGGTCCGCGGAACGGGGCTGCGGCTGCCGGTGGTGCTCACCGGCGGCTGCTTCCAGAACGCGCGCCTCGCCGAATCGCTGCGCGAGCGGCTCGTGCCGGAGTTCGAGGTCCTGCTGCACCGCGACGTGCCCTGCGGCGACGGCGGCCTTGCGCTGGGCCAGGCCGTGATCGCTGCGGCCGGGCCGCCCGCATAAATTTCGCGCGACCGAACGGCTTGCGGTGCCCGTCCACTCTTCAGCACATGGTTTTGCCCTCTCTCCCTCTGGACAACGTGGAGCGGATCGGTCCGGTTCAAATCGTGCACCCAGGGCCGGCCAAGCACGGGCCTGCCGCGGGAGAGATGATGCGGACCATCCATCGGAAGAACGAAGCTCCACTCGCCGACCGCCTCGAACAGAAAGGTTTCAGCCGCCGCGATTTCGTCCGCCTGGCCACCATGGCCGGCGCCGCGGTGGGCCTCTCGCCGTCATTTGCCGCCGACGCGGCGGAGGCGAAGAAGCGGCCGTCGGTCATCTGGCTGCACTTCCAGGAGTGCACGGGCTGCACCGAGTCGCTCTTGCGGCCGGAGCACCCCGAGATCACCGAGGTGATCCTCGAGACCATCTCGCTCGACTACCACGAGACCCTCTTCGCGGCCGCAGGCCACCAGATCGAGGCGGCGCTGCAGACCGCGATGAAGGAGAACGCGGGCAAGTACATCTGCGTGGTCGAGGGCGCCATCCCCGCCAAGGACAACGGCATCTACTGCAAGATCGCCGGCAAGACCGCCCTGCAGCTGGTCGACGAGGTCGCCGGGAACTCCGCGGCGGTGATCGCGCTCGGGTCCTGCGCTTCCTTCGGCGGCATCGCTGCCGCGGAGCCGAATCCCACCGGCGCCACCGGCGTTCCGCAGATCTTCAAGAAGAAGCCGGTGGTGACGCTGCCGGGCTGTCCGGCCAACCCCTACAACCTGCTCGGCGTGGTGCTGCAGTTCGTGACCTACGGCACGCTGCCCAAGCTGGACGCGCTGGGCCGGCCCATCTTCGCCTACGGCCGCACCATCCACGAGGACTGCCCGCGCCGGCCGCACTTCGACGCCGGCCGCTTCGCCGAGGTGTTCGGCGACGAAGGCCACCGCCAGGGCTTCTGCCTCTACAAGCTGGGCTGCAAGGGCCCCGTCACCTACGCCAACTGCTCGCTCAAGCACTTCTGCGACGTGGACGGCGCCTGGCCCATCGGCATCGGCCATCCCTGTGCCGGCTGCACCGAGAAGGAGTACGCCTTCCGCGTGCCGATGTTCGACACGGTGCCGATCTCGCGGCCCACGCCTCCCGACACCTATCCGCCCATCCTCTCCGAGCACCGCCGGCCCAGCGCGGTCTCCATCGGGTTCGGAGGGGCGGTGGTGGGAGCCGCCATCGGCGCCGGCGTGATCACCGCCCGCAAGCTCTCCGCGGAGTCGAAGAACGACAAGAACGATCCCTCCAGGGAGGCGTGAGATGGACCGCCGCAACCTGCTCAAGGTGCTCTTCGCCGGCAGCGCGGCGGCGGCGCTCCCGGCTGCCGCGCGCACCAGGCGGACCGCCGCGCCCGATTCGGTCGGGATGCTCTTCGACTCCACCGCCTGCATCGGCTGCAAGGCGTGCGTGGTGGCCTGCCGCGAGGTGAACGGCCTCAAGCCCCAGGCCAGGGACGGCATGCACGACTACCAGACGGAGCTCGACGGGCAGACCAAGAACGTCATCAAGCTCTGGAAGGACGAGGCCAACCCGGCCGCGTACAGCTTCGTCAAGCAGCAGTGCATGCACTGCATCGACCCGGCCTGCGTCTCGGTCTGCATGCTGGGCGCGCTGAAGAAGACGTCCGCGGGGCCGGTGACGTACGACAAGGACACCTGCATCGGCTGCCGCTACTGCCAGGTGGCCTGCCCCTTCAACGTCCCCAAGTTCGAGTGGAACTCGGCGACCCCGCAGATCGTCAAGTGCGACCTCTGCCAGGCGCGCATCGCCAAGGGCGCAAAGCAGCCGGCCTGCACCGAGGTCTGCCCGCGCAAGGCGGTCATCTACGGCAAGCGAGAGGACCTGCTTCGCGAGGCGCACCGCCGCATCGACGCGAACCCGCGCTTCTACCAGGACAAGGTCTACGGCGAGGACGAGCTGGGCGGCACCAGCGTCCTCTACCTGGCCTCGGTCCCGTTCACCAAGCTGGGTTTCCCCGACAAGGGCACGCGCTCGAGCCCCTCGGTCACCGAGACGCTGCAGCACGGGGTGTACCAGGGGATGCTGACTCCCGCGATCCTCTACGCCGGCCTCGCCGTGGCCGTGATCCGCAACCGCAAGAAGGACAAGGAAGGTGACGAATGAGCCGCGCTGCGCCTCTGGGCGGCCGCATCTTCACGCCCCGCTTCAGCGTCCTGCTCGCCCTCG
>DASSQZ010000228.1:0-14423 GCA_035702105.1 Myxococcales bacterium
CCTGGTGCTCTTCTACGTCTTCTGGGAAGCGATGCTCATCCCCATGTACCTGCTCATCGGCATGTGGGGCAGCGAGCGGCGCATCTACGCCGCGGTGAAGTTCTTCCTCTTCACCTTCATCGGCTCGGTCCTGATGCTGCTGGCCATCTTCTGGCTGTGGAGCAACTCGGGGGCGCCCGGCCACCGCAGCTTCGACTACGCCGACCTGCTCAATGCGGGGGGGATGACGCCCGAGGTGCAGAAGTGGCTCTTCCTCGCCTTCGCGCTGGCCTTCGCCATCAAGGTGCCGATCTGGCCGCTGCACACCTGGCTCCCCGACGCGCACACCGAGGCGCCGGCGGCGGGCTCCATCATCCTCGCGGGGGTGATGCTGAAGATGGGGACCTTCGGATTCATCCGCTACGCCATGCCGCTCTTCCCCCAGGCGGCGCTGGAATGGGCGCCGGTCATCGCCACCCTGGGCGTGGTGGGCATCGTCTACGGCTCGTTCATGTGCATGGCGCAGACCGACATGAAGCGGCTGATCGCCTACTCGTCGGTCGCGCACCTCGGCTTCGTGATGCTGGGGCTCTCGGCGCTGACCGCGGAGGCGGTGAGCGGCGCCGTGCTGCAGATGGTGAACCACGGCATCTCCACCGGCGCGCTCTTCCTCATGATCGGGCTCCTCTACGAGCGCACCCACACCCGCGAGCTCTCCGCCTACGGCGGGCTCGCCCGGGTTTCGCCGGCCATCGCCGCCACCTTCCTCGTCATCACCCTCTCCTCCATCGGGCTGCCGGGCACCAACGGGTTCGTCGGGGAGTTCCTCGTCCTCATCGGCACCTTCACCTCGAAGAACCTCCATGGCGCGGTTTCGCTCGCGGTGGTGGGCGCCACCGGCGTCATCCTCGGCGCCGTCTACATGCTCTGGATGTACCAGCGCGTCTTCTTCGGACCGGTGCGCAAGGCGGCCGAGCACGGCGTACCCGACCTCAGCGTGCGCGAATGGTTCACGGTGGCGCCGCTGCTCGTGGCCATCGTGGTGATCGGCTTTGCTCCCCAGCCGCTCCTGAACGCGATGAAGGAACCGGTGGACGCGTTCGTGCAGCGGGTCAGCCGGCCCGAGTCGGGCAAGCTGCCCCCGCCCGTCCGCAAGGCGGAGGCCGGGCGATGAACTTCAACCCGAGCGACCTCTACGGCGTCCTGCCCGCGCTCATCCTCTCGGCGGGCGCGCTGCTGCTCCTCACCAGCGAGGTGTTCCTGCGGGGAGTGAAGCCGGCGGCGCTGGGCGGCACCGGCGGACCCGCGGAGTCCGCCCAGCGCGAGCTTCCCGCCGGCTCCGACGCGAAGCCGCAGGCGGCGCCTCTCGCGCCCGACCGCCGTTACCAGGCGTGGGTTGCGGCGGCGGTGGCGGCGGCGGCGCTGTGGGCCGCGCTCTCGCAGCTTGGCGAGCCCTCCCTGCCGCTCTTCTCCGGCGCGGCGGTGAGCGACGGCTTTGCCCGCGTGATCGCGGCGGTGGTGTGCGCCACGCTGCTGGTCTCGTGCCTGGTGGCGTTCTCGTACCTCGAGTCGCTGCGGGCCACCCGCGGCGAGTTCTACGCGCTCTCGCTCTTCTCGGCGGCGGGCATGTGCCTGCTCGCGCAGGCCACCGACCTGATCGTCATCTTCATTTCCCTGGAGGTGATGTCGCTGGCCGTCTACGCCCTCTGCGCCTGGCTGCGCCGGGGCAGGCGCCCGGCGGAGGCGGCGTTCAAGTACTTCATCCTCGGCAGCTTCGCCTCCGCCCTCTTCCTCTACGGCGCGGCGCTGGCGTTCGGCGCCACCGGGTCGACGCGGCTCGCCGACGTGGCGGCCGCCCTGCGCGGCGGCGCTCCGGCCGGCTCCTCGGCGCTGCTCTTCGGCGCGGTGGCGCTGCTCGCGTCGGGGTTCGCCTTCAAGGTGGCGGCGGTGCCGTTCCACATGTGGGTGCCCGACGTGTACGACGGCGCGCCGGCGCCGGTCACCGGCTTCATGGCCGCAGGCGTCAAGGCCGCTGCGTTCGCCACGCTGGTGCGCATCCTGGTGGCGGGGTTCGGCGATGCTGCCTCCGCGCTCGGGCCGCACGGCTGGCGCGACCTGGTGGCCGGGCTGGCCGTGCTCACCATGCTGGGCGGCAACCTCCTCGCCATTCCCCAGCGCAGCGTGAAGCGGATGCTGGCGTACTCGTCGATCGCGCACGCAGGGTATCTGCTGGTGGCGGTGGCCTCGATGGCCGGCAGCGCCCCGCGCGCGAGCGCGACCGAAGGGCTCCTCTTCTATCTCGCCTCCTACGCCGCGACGGTGCTGGGCGCGTTCGCGGTGGTGGCCATCATCGAGCGCCGGCTCCTCGCCACCGGAACCGGCGACGACCTCTCCTCCTGGGCGGGGCTCGCCGACCGCCATCCCGGGCTGGCGGCGGCCATGTCGCTGTTCATGATCTCGCTCGCCGGCATTCCGCCCACCGCGGGCTTCATGGCCAAGCTGACGGTGTTCCGCCCGGCCATCGAGGCGGGGCTGGCGCCGCTGGCCATCTTCGGCGTGCTCACCAGCGTGGCGGGCCTCTATTACTACCTGCGCGTGGTGGTCTACGTGTACATGTACCCGGCGGGCAAGACGGAGGCGGCGCAGGGCGGCAGGCTCCTTTCCGTCGGCGTGGCCATCGCCGGCTGCGCGCTCCTGGTTCTCTGGCTCGGCATCCAGCCCGGCACCTTCGCCGCCCTCACCCAGTCCGCCGCCGCCGCCTTCGCCCGCTAGAGCTTCCTGAGCAGCACGTACACCGCGCCGGCGCCGCCGTCGTGGGGGCGGGCGGTGGCGAAGCCGACCACGTGTCGCGCGAAGCGCGCCGTGTGCATCCAGCGCCTGAGGGCCTCCTTCAGCACCGGCACCTGGTCCTTGGAGTGCAGGCCGCGGCCGTGCACCACCAGGACGCAGCGCTTGCCCTGCTGGCGCGACCGGGCCAGGAACGCCTCCAGCTCCGCCTTGGCCTCGTCCTTGAGCATGCCGTGGAGGTCCACGTGTCCCTGCACCGAAAGCTCGCCGCGCCGCAGCCGGCGCACCACCCGCGGATCCAGCCCGCGCGCATGCCCCTCGATGAACTCGTCGGAGTCGGCGATGTCGAAGGGCACCTCGCCCGTCACCAGCGCGCGCAGCTCGTCGTACGCCTCCAGGTCCGGGTCCAGCTCCGGGGGCGCCACCGAGAGCGCCTCCGGGGCGGGCTTCACCCGCGCCTTGCGGTCGCGGAGCGGCCGTGCACCGTCCATGGCCAGGGACCAGAGCTCTTCCTCCGTCAGCTCCTCGTGCCGGCGGGCCGGCGGCTGGGCGGGAGGCAGCCGGGGAGGCTCGGCGGGCGCGGGCGGCGGAGCCGGCAGCTTGACGCCGTGGAACGGGTTGTTGAAGGGCTGGGCTTTCTTCTTCCCCACGGTAACCGAGGGTAACCCGGCCTCACTCCTTGCGCAGGCCCAGCCGCTTCATCTTGCGCCACAGGGTGGTGGTGGAGACGTCCAGCTCCCGCGCCGCCTTCTCCAGTTGGCCCTCGTTGCGCTCCACCGCAGCCTCGATGGCGCGCTTCTCCGCCGCGTCCACCTCCTGCGAGAGGGTGCGCACGCCGTTGGGCGGCGTCTCGATGGAGAGGCGCTCGCTCGGCTCGATGAAGACGTCGCCGGCCTCGATCTCGTCCGCGTGCGCCAGGGCGGCCGCCTGCTCGACCACGTTCTCCAGCTCGCGGACGTTTCCGGGGAAGTCGTAAGCCGCCATCTTCTGCAGCGCCCCCCGGGTCAGCGTCCGGCGCGCGCCGTTGCGCTTGTTGAACCGGCTGAGGAAGTGCTGGGCGAGGAGGGGAATGTCCTCCTTGCGCTCGCGCAGCGGAGGGGCCTGCAGCGGCACCACGTTCAACCGGTAGAAGAGGTCCTCGCGGAACCGCTTCTCCGCGATGGCCTGCTTGAGGTCCTGGTTGGTGGCGGCGATCACCCGCACGTCCACCGGGATCGAGGCGTTGTCGCCCACCCGGCGGATCTCGTGCTCCTGGATGACGCGGAGGAGCTTGGCCTGGAAGGCGGGCGTGGTCTCCGCGATCTCGTCGAAGAAGAAGGTGCCCCCGCTCGCCTCCTCGAGGAGCCCCTGGCGCAGCTTCACCGCGCCGGTGAAGGCGCCCTTGACGTGGCCGAACAGCTCCGACTCCAGCAGCGTCTCGGCGATGGCGGCGCAGTTCACCGGCACGAACGGCCGGTTCGCGCGGCGCGAGTTGGCGTGGATGGCGCGGGCGATCAGCTCCTTGCCGGTGCCGCTCTCGCCGGTGATCAGCACCGTCACGTCGGTGGGCGCCACCCGCACCAGGCGGGTGAGCAGCTCGCGCATGGCGGCCGAGCGCCCCACCAGGTTGTCGAGCTTGTAGCGCTGGCGGAACTCGTCGGAGAAGAGCCCCACGTCCACCAGCAGCCGCCGCTTCTCCAGCGCCCGCTGCACCCGCACCAGGAGCTCGGTCTCCTTGAAGGGCTTGCTCACGTAGTCGTAGGCGCCGTACTGCATGGCGGAGACGGCGCTCTCCACCGTGCCGTATCCGGTCATCACGATCACCTGCGTCGAGGGCGAGATCTCCAGCGCGCCGCGCAGGACCGCGAGGCCGTCCAGCGGCGCCATCTTCAGATCGGTGAGCACCACGTCGAACGGCTCGACCAGCAGGCGGGAGAGGGCCGCCTCGCCGCTCTCCGCCTCGTCCACGTGGTAGCCCTGCTGCCGGAGCACCAGCGCGGTGGTGGTGCGCATGTTCCGCTGATCGTCGACGATGAGGACCCGCGGCGGCGCCGGAGCCGCGGGCGAAGAGTCGTCGGTCAGTGCCTCGCCGGCCATGCCTAGAGAAGTAACGCGATCAGGCCTCGAGCGGAAGCCGGACCAGGAATTCGGCGCCGCCATCGGAGGGGGTCACGGAGACGGAGCCGCCGTGGCCTTCGATGATGCGCCGCACCACCGCCAGGCCGAGGCCCGTGCCGGTGGCCTTGGTGGTGAAGAAGGGCTGGAAGACCCGGACCGCGACGTCTTCGCGGATGCCGGGCCCGGTGTCGCGGACGGCGATCTCGGCGGCGAGCTTTCCCTCCAGCTCGGAGGGGGTGGTGCGGACGTGGAGCGCGCCGCCTTGGGGCATGGCCTGGTAGGCGTTGAGGAAGAGGTTGACGAGCGCCTGCCTCAACAGGCGCGCGTCCGCGCGCACGGTGGCAGCGACCTCCGCCACCGCCACCGTGGCGCGAACCGTCGCCGAGGCGGGGCCCACCTGCTGCCGCGCGGACTGCAGGGCTTCCTCGATGAGCGGCTGGAGCGGCACCGGCTCGAGAGCGGGCTGCACCGGCCTGGAGTAGTCGAGCAGATCGCCGACCATGTGGTTGAGCCGGTCGGCCTCCTCGCCGACGATGTCGAGCAGGAGGGCCGCGTCTCCCTCGGGCCTGAGGATGCGCCGCAGGCTGCCCACCGAGTTGAAGATCACCCCCAGGGGGTTGCGCACCTCGTGGGCGATGCTGGCGGAGAGCTCGCCCAGCGCGGCCATGCGCTCCCGGTCGATCAGCTCCTTCTGCGTCCGGGCCAGCTCCGCATAGCTGCGGCGCAGGTCCTCGTAGAGCCGCGCCGAGAGCACGGCCAGGGCAAGCTGCCCGGCCACCGCCAGGGCGCGGTCGATCTCCGCGGTGGTGAAGCTTCGCGCGCGCTTCTGGTCGAGGATCACCGCGACGCCCAGCGCCTGGTCGCGGGCCAGGAGCGGCAGCGCCAGCGTGGTGCGGTTGCCGAAGCGCGCTGCGAACGAGCGCGACTGGCTGGACTCCAGGCGCATGGGGTCGGCTACCTGCACCGGCCTGCGCTCGCGGAAGGCGCGGATCGAGACCATGGGATCGTCCAGCCCCAGGACCTTGCCGAGCAGATCGGCGTTCTCCTTCTGCACCGCGGCGAAGCGCAGCCCTTCGGCGGCGGCGTCGTGCAAGAGCACGAACCAGCAATCGCCGTCGAGCAGCGCGCGCAGGGTCTCGCCGCCCAGGTTGAGGACGGGCTGCAGCTCGAGCGACCCTGCCAGCGCGCGGGCCACCTCGTTGAGCTGCGCCATCTCCTCCGCGCGCGCGTGCTGCTCGGCGTAGAGGCGCGCGTTCTCCAGGGCGGCGGCGATGAGCTGCGCGGCATGGGTGGCGAGGCGGACGTCCATGGCCCCGAAGGAGCGCTCGCTCCGCTCGAAGAGCGCCAGAACGCCGAGCGCGCGGCGGTGGGAGAGCAGCGGCACGGCCAGGGTGGCCCTGCAGCGGAAACGCCGGACCACCTCCGGGCTCACCCGCGGGTCGCTGGCGCCGTCGGTAGTGGCCTGGGGCTCGCGGGTGCGGAAGGCCAGCGCGCTCATCGACGCCGCGCCCAGGTCCAGCTCGGTGCCGATCTCCACGCCGGGCGGCGGTTCGGGATCCTCGCGCGCGGAGATGACGAGCGCGGGCTTCTCCGGCTGCGCGAGCAGGACGTAGGCGCAACTGCAGCGCAGCGCCCGCGCGGCGGTGCGCACCGCGGTGTCCAGCACCTGCTGCACCTCGCGCGCTCCCACCAGCTCGCGGCCGAGGTCGAGCAGCAGCGAGAGCTCGACGTTGCGGCGCTCCAGCTCCTCCATGCGGCGCATGGTCTCGAGTGCGGCGCCGAGCTGCCGGCCGAGGAGCCCGAAGGCGCTCGCGACCGCGTGGTCGAGGTGCTCGCCCGAGGTGGAGAGCACGTAGCGGGTCTTGCCGTCCACCCGGATGGCGGTCATCACCGCGCGAGCGGCGACGCGGCCATCGAAGCGCTCGCGCGGCACCCCGCCGTACGCGGCGAGCAGACCGGGCAGGTCCTCGACCAGCGTGCCCTCGGTGGAGACGATCTCCAGCCCCGAGCGGGCGAGCGGCACCCAGCCGTCGAGCAGGCTGCGGATCTCCGCCCCCGCATCGGTCATCGCCGGCATCGAGGGCGCGAAGCGGAAGCGGTCGCCATCCACCTCCACCAGGGTCGAGTTCATGCCCAGCGCGCGCAGCGACTCGCGCACCACGCGAAAGAAGTCCGCCTCGGTGCGCTCGTGCTGGGCGGCCACCGCCACCCCCACGAATCCACGGATGAGCTGCGCGGTCTCCAGCGGCGCGCTCTGGCTCGCGTCTTCGGGGCCCATCACCGTTCGCCCTTCCGTAGCACGCGCCGGTCGCCGATGCGAAGGGTCAGTTTCTCCCGGTCGAAGTATTCGAGGAGCGGGATGGCGAACTTGCGGGTCAAGCCGGTCAGCTCCTTGAAGGACTGGGCGTCGATGAAGCCGTGCTGTGAGAGGTGGTCGAGGACGCGCTTGCGCAGGTCGAGCAGCGGCGCCCTGCCGAACCAGAGGTCCTCGCTCACCTTGCTCACGCGGCCGGCCGCGGAGAGCGCCTTGAGCAGCGCCAGGGTGCGCTGCAGCGGCTGCGAGACGAGGCCGGGAAGCTCGTCCACGCGGGGAGGCGACAGCCCGGCCTGGTCGAGCAGCGAGGCCAGCTTCTCCTGCGCGTCGGCGTCGCGGCCGGTGAGCCGGGCCGCCGCACCGGGCGGGAGCACGCGCTCCGCATCCGAGCGCAAAAGCCCGCGCTCGGCCAGGGTTGCGACGGCCTTGGCGAAGAGCTTCTGCGGCGGAGACCCGGCGCGCTGGCGCAGCTCTTCCCGCGCGATGCCGGGGTCGATCTCGTTGCGCCCGGCGTGCTCGCTGAGCCGCGCCAGCAGGCGTTCGTCGAGCGCCTTGAGCACGTCTGCGTGGGCATAGAGGCGCGCCTCGCGATCGAAGAGCACCGCCTTGCCGCCCTGCGCCAACCGCTCCAGCGCCTTCTCCGCGGTCTTGAGGGTGAAGGCGCCGCGCGCCGCCAGGCGCTGGGGCGAGGCGCCGGGGTAGCCGGCCTCGAGCAGGAGCTGCTCCGCCTGCTGGAGCGGATCGTCCACCGAGAGCGCCTGCAGCGCCCGCACGTCCGGCTCGCGCCTGCGCCGCTTGCGCGCGGCGACCGAGAGGATGCGCCCTCCGCCCAGGGTGGAGGCGTGCGCGCGCGCCGCACGGGTGAGCCGGGTGGCGCCGGCGTCCTCCTGCCCCTTGGGGAGCGCGCCGCGCAAGAGGAAGCGCAGGCCCGCGATCGCCGCCGCGGGCTCCGAGAGCCGCAACTGTCCGAGCGCGCGCTCTCCCGGGGCAAGCTGCGCGCGATCGATGAGCGCCACCACGCAGGGCACCTGGGCGGTGCCGACGTGCGCGAGCAGCCGGGCCCGGTCGCGCAGCGGCCGCGCCGCCCAGGGAAGCAGCTCCAGCTCGACGTCGAGCACCTGCGCGGCGCCCACCGAGGCGAGCGTTCCCGCCTGGACCAGCGCCGCCCCGCGCGGAGCGTCCTTCACCTCCACCCCGGCCAGGTTCGCGGCGGTGCGCTGCCCGGCCCGCGCCTTGTCCACCGCCGCGCCGTGCACCTGGACGCCGCGCACGCGGACGCCGCTGGCCTTTGCCCCCGCGCCGGCGAGATCCACCTCGTCGCCGGGAGCGAGCGATCCGGAGAAGAGCGTTCCGGTCACCACCGTGCCGAAGCCCTTCACCGCGAACGCCCGGTCCAGCGGCAGGAAGAGCGGCGCCTGCTCCGGGCGCGGCGCGGCCTGCCTCGCCTGGACGGCGTCGGCAATCGCCCCCACCAGCTCGCGCAGACCCTGCCCGGTGCGGGCCGACACCTCCACGATCTTCGCCTCTTCGAGGAAGGTGCCCTGCACCAGCTCGCGCAGCTCCAGCGAGAGGAGCTCGCGGTGGTCGGGCCCCAGCTCGGGCAACAGATCGGCCTTGGTCATGGCGATGACGCCGGCCTGCACTCCGAGGAGCCGCAGCACGTCCAGGTGCTCCGCCGTCTGCGGCATGGGCCCCTCGTCCGCCGCCACGCAGAGCACCGCCACGTCGATTCCGCCCGCCGCCGCCACCATGGCGCGCAGGAAGCGCTCGTGGCCGGGCACGTCCACCACTCCGGCGGTGCCGATGCCGGGCAGGTCCAGGTGCGCGTATCCTGCCTCGAGCGTGATGCCGCGGCGCTTCTCCTCCGGCAGCCGGTCGGTGTCGATGCCGGTGAGCGCCTTCACCAGCGCCGTCTTTCCATGATCGACGTGGCCGGCGGTGCCGACTACCACTCGCAGCGGGCTGGCGTTCATTCGTCGGCCCACCCGACGCCGGGAGCGAGCTTGCCCGGATCGAGCGAGGCTTCTCCGCGCAGCACCGCCACCGGCGACGCGCAGTAGAGCGTGCTCCAGAGCGCGGCGGGCCGGTGGTTGCCGCTGCGCCGCAGCCCGCCGAAGGGCAACCTCCCGCTCGCGCCGACGGTGGGGGCGTTCCAGTTCACCACCCCGCACTCCAGCGCCGCCTGGCAGCGGTCGAAGGCAGCCTGGCTGCGCGTGTGCACGCTCGCCGCAAGGCCGTAGTCGGTGGCGTTGGCGATGCGGACGGCCTGCTCCTCCGATTCCGCCGCGTAGACGGCGAGGTCGGGTCCGAACAGCTCCTCGCGCTCGTACGCCGTGCCGCGGGGATGCTCCACCAGGTGCACCGAGGGCGAGACGTAGCAGCCGTCCAGCCCGCGCGGCGAGAGGCGGCGCGGCTCGAGCAGCGACTCCACGCCCGCGTCGCGCACCCCGGCCTCGAAGCGGTCCAGCGCCTGCGGCGAGGCGAGCGGACCCATGAAGACGCCGTCGTCGAGCGGATGGCCGACCGAGAGCCGCGCCGCGAGCTGCGCGATGCGCCGCGCGAACCTGCGCGCATCGCCCACCACGATGGCGCGCGAGGCGGCGGTGCAGCGCTGTCCGGCGGAGACGAAGGCGGAGAAGAGGACGTCGTAGGCGGCCTTGTCGGGATCGGCGTCTTCGAGGATGACGGCCGCGTTCTTGCCGCCCATCTCCAGCGCGAGCATGCGCGGGCGGCCCTGGTTCGCCTTCTCGATGGCCTGGCCCACCGCCCAGCTCCCGGTGAAGAGCACTCCGTCGATGCCGGCGTGCGCGGCGAGCGCGGCTCCCGAGGCCGGCCCGCCCTGCACCAGGTTGAAGACGCCGGGCGGCACGCCGGCCTCGGACAGACAGCGCGCGTAGATCTCCGCAGCGTGGGGCGCCACCTCGCTGGGCTTGAACACCACCGCGTTGCCGCAGGCGAGCGCGGGGAGGATGTGACCGTTGGGCAGGTGCACGGGGAAGTTGAAGGGCCCGAGCACCGCGAGCACGCCGAGGGGACGGAAGCGGCACTCCGCGCCGGACTGCCCGGGCGCGGCGAAGCTGGACACCAGCTTCAGACCTTCGTCGGCCGTGATGTTGGCCTTGGCGCTGCAGGCCTGCGCTTCCGTGCGCGCCTCCCAAAGCGGCTTGCCCACGTCGAGCGCGATGGCGCGGGCAAGCTCCTCCTCGCGCCGCTTCAATACGGCGCCAATGTTGCGCACCAGTTGCGCTCGTTCCGACTGCGGCGTGCGAGCGAATCTGCCTTGAGATTCGCGCGCGGCGGCGACGGCAGCATCCAGTTGCGACAGCGCCCACCGATGCCTTCCGAGCAGCTGGGAAAGGTCCGCCGGAGAGCGGTCCTCGATGACGCCGTCCGGCGTTTGCGGCTCGCGGAAATGCCCGGCGATGAGATCCATGGAAGTGGCGGATCTAGCACGGCCGGTGCCTGCGAGACATGCCGCCTCTTGACTTCGGAGTTCGCCGCGCGCCTAGCGTGCCCTCGCCGGGCGGCGTCCCGGCCTCGCAGTGCACGCAGCAAAAACTCCAGACATCAGAAACGGGAAGGGGGAATCGCGATGAAGCGATTGCTCAACTCGGCTTTTCCGGTGGCCATGGCAGCGGGCCTTCTCGCCGGGGGCGCGCTCGCGCGCGACGACGACGGCGAGGCCAGGAACATGAAGCTGGTGGGCGTGAACGACCTGCAGGCGCGTTCCACGTACCAGCCCACCGTGCACAAGCAGGGTGACCGGTACATCCTCTATGCAGGGCACCATGGGCTCGCGGGACCCGGCGAAGGGCTGGCCGGAGCCGGAACGCTCCCGTCGTTCAATCCGCTCACGGGACGCAACGAGGAGAACGGCACATCGATCGTGGACGTGACCGATCCGCGGCGGCCCCGCTACCTCTTCCACCTGCCGGTTCCCAACGGAACGGGCGGCGGCGCCACCATGGTGCGGGTCTGCAACCGGAACGGCCGCGAATACCTGCTGCGCGCGTATGCGAACGCGGCCCACGAGATCTGGGACGTCACCAACCCCGCCAGCCCGCAGCCCGTCCACACCGTGATCCGCCCCGACGGCTCGGGCGGATTCGTGCTCAACACCGATCCCGCCACCGGTCCGTTCATCGGCGCCCAGACCGGCGCCCCGGGCGCGCTGGCGGGAACGCACAAGAACTGGTGGGAGTGCGACACCGGCATCGCCTACATCGTCGGCCGCCGCGCAACCGACACCGCGGCCGGCTGGCGCGGCGGCAACCACATCATGATCTTCGACCTGAGCAACCCCGCAACTCCGGTCTTCATCCGCGACTGGGCCATGGACGGGCAGCAGCCGGGCAGCAAGCTGCAGCCGCACTTCACCAACGCGCCCTCCATCCACGGGCCCATCTCCACCGGTCCTGCGGGAGGCGCGCTCTCGGCGATCCCGGGAGTGGTGGCGAATCGCGTCTACTTCGCCTACGGCACCAGCTCGACCGGGATCCTGCAGATCGTCGATCGCGCAAAGCTCCTCGACCCCTCCATCCCGGCCACCGATTTCACCACCGCCGAGCTCGGCCACTGGGTGATGAACCCGGACAACGGCGCCCACACCAGCATGCCGCTCGGCGTGATGACGGTGCCCGACTTCGTCACCGACACCGGCCACGACATCGGCACGCAGCGCGAGTTCGTCTTCGTCACCTCGGAAGCGACGGCGAACTTCTGCGCCAACCAGGTGCGCCACGTCAGCTTCCTCGTCGACGCGACCGACCCGGGCCGGCCGCAGTCGGTCTCGACCGCGCAGGTGCTCGCCGGGAGCGGCGCCTTCTGCGATCGCGGCGGCCGCTTCGGACCGCACTCCACCAACGAGGAGTTCGGACCGCCCTTCTTCCAGAAGCTGGTCTTCGTCGCCTACTTCAACGGAGGCGTGCGCGCGTTCGACGTCCGCAATCCCTACAGCCCGCAGGAAGTCGCGTCCTTCATCCCCGCCGCCACGGCGAACACCGACGTGCGCTGCGGCCCCTTCCAGGGCAACCCGAACGTCTGCGTGCAGACCGTGCAGACCAACAACGTGGCCACCGACGACCGCGGCTTCGTCTACATCGTCGACCGGGCCAACACCGGACTGCACATCCTGCGGCTGACCGGGAAGGCTGCGCAGATCGCCGGCCTCTCCGATCGGGACTGAGACGGGCCGACCCTCGGCGAGCGGATCGACGGGCCTGACGTTCCCGGGCGTAAAGCACGGGAACGTCGTTCCTCGCAGCAGCGCGGTGGCCGGAGCGGGGACCGATACGGTCAGGCAGATGTGACCTCGAAGGCGCTCGTCCTGATGGCCGTGTCGCTGGCGTCGTTTGCCTGCGCGTCGGAGCACGGCTTTCGCCTGCCGCTGACCCGCGAATCGCGAGCCGAGCTGGCAGACCTGCTGCCGAAGGACGCCGAGGTGACCTGGCGCGAGGGCGACGGCGTGTCTCGCGAGGCGGCGCGAAGCCTCTCCCTGGCCGGCGGCGTCGTCACCTGGGTGCCCGCGGACAGGTCCGAGACGCGCAAGGCGCCGGAGGCGGCGCTGCGCTCCATCGATTGGGTCAGCCGCACCCGCGGCGCGGGCCACGGCGCGCTGATCGGCGGGATCGGCGCGGGCGTCATCCTGGCTGCGCTTCTCGCCGCATCCGGCGACTCACGCTGTGGCGGGGAGGTCTACTTCTGCATCAACGCCACCGCCGCCGAGAAGGGCGTGGCGGGCGCCGTGGGCGGCTTCCTGGTGGGTGGCCTCCTCGGAACGCTGGCCGGCGTGGCCATCGGAAGCCACCAACACGTCGAATTCGTCGCGGAACCTGCCCGATAGGACGGTCGACTCCTGCTTCGCCTCCCGCCTCCTTCCGCGCCGTGCTCGATTCTCGTCGCCGGATCAGGGCGAGAACAGGGCGAGGACGCAGTCGGCGTAGAAGGCCACGTCGGCCCTGGCCGCGGTGATCCTGCCGAAGTCCAGGGCATCCGCGCGTTGCTCGATCAACGGGGTCGCAACCGCGACCACCGTCCTGCCCCCGCGACAGCACTGGAAGATCGGCGTGTCGAGTTGGACCAGGTACGATCCCGCGGGAACGCCGGGAACGGAGAACGCCTGGTTCGCGTCCACGGAGACGGGAATGCTGCGATAACCGCTGGCGCTGCCGTCCGGGACGAGAATGGCTTTGAAGGCAGTATCGCCCGGGGGGCCTCGCGCACCGTGCTCTTCGACCCATCATCGAGCCAGTGCGTGGTCTCGAACGCGCCGGTCACCGTGCGCGTGCCGCTCCCCGACGAGCAGGAGGCGGCGAAGAGCAGCGCGGCCACGCGGGCGAGTCTCGGCATCCATCACCCGATTCCTCCAGTGACGTTACGCCCGGCGGGTACGGCCCAGCAAGCGCGCACTCATTCAAAGGGAATCGTGTGCAGGCGGTCGCCGTTCTCGGCTTCCAGGGCATCGACCGCTTCTTCCGGGAGCCGCGCCTCGGCGTCGCGGAAGGCGCAAATCGCGCGCACGGCGCGGAAGCGGTTGCGGCCGGAGGTGCGCTCCACCGAGACCAGCCGCTCCTCCACCTCGCCTTCCGAGGCCGGCGACCCGGGTGCGAGCCGCTCCCTGGCCAGCTTCACGCGCCGGAAGCGGCGGATGGGCTCGATCAGCTCGGTGGGTGCGGAGAAGTGCGGGCCGCCGTCGAACGGATCGATCCGCTCGTCGTAGCGGAAGCCGATCTTCGTCAACATGCTCCTCGCGCCGGCGCTCTCCGGCCCCACCTCGCCGATGGCGTCCTGGATCTTCTGCGAGAAGATGGTGGCGTAGATCTCCCCGGGCGGGAAGAGCTGCTGGATGAACTCCTTGTTCTCGCGCGAGAGCCGGTCCGCCTCCTGGTAGCTGAGCCCGGTGAACTTGCGCCCCAGCGCCTCCCAGAGCGGGCTGCGCCCGTCCTCCTCCAGCCGCGGCAACAGCTCCACCAGGATGCGATCGCGGAAGCGCGGCCGGTGCATGGCCACGTAGAGGAAGCGCACGTAGCTGAGCTGCTTGCCCGGCTTGCCCTGGCCGCGGAACTGCGGGTCCACCACGAGGCCCCCGATCTCGGTGGGCCCCTCGAAGTTGTAGCCGATGGAGAGCACGCGGTGGCGGAAGTGCTTGTCCACGCTGTGCGAGTAGTGCTCCTTCTCGTAGACGTCGAAGAAGATGTGCGGCGCGTCGCGGGTGCCGTGCTGGGCGATGATCAGCGAGGTGCCCATC
>DASSQZ010000229.1:0-14013 GCA_035702105.1 Myxococcales bacterium
TCGGGCCACCGCACCAGGGCGGTCTTCGATCGATACAACATCGTCGAAGACGACGACCTGCGGGATGCGGTGAAGCGGATCGAAGCCGGTCTCGCGAAGAGCGGACTTGGACAAGATCAGGACAAAGTGCAGGAAGGCTGATTTGAAAACGCGAAGGCCCCACCAGCCAAGTACCGGCAGGGCCTACGCAAACTTGGTTGCGGGGGCAGGATTTGAACCTGCGACCTTCGGGTTATGAGCCCGACGAGCTACCGGACTGCTCCACCCCGCGTCAGTTGGGACGGGTCGTATAGAGCCGGTGGCTCGGCGTGTCAAGAGTTACGGCAGGAGCTGGGCGATGGCTCCCCAGCGCGGGTTCTTGTGGGCGTGCACATTGAGCGCCGAGGTCAGGACCAGCGCCGTCCCCGCCGCCAGCAACTGCACGAACCCCAGCACCGAGACCGTCCGCTCCAGCGCGGCCACGTCGGGCGGCGTCCCCGGCGCCGGCGTGCCTTGCGCCTCGATGGGGAAGGGCTGCTCCTGCGAGAGCTGCCGCCCCACCACCTGCGCGCCCAGGCCCGTCAGCACCGTGATGCCAAGCGCCACGTCCTTCGCGATCACCAGCCGCCGCAGCGAGCGCCCCAGGAACCTCCCCGAGAAGATCGACCGCCCGATCAGCCAGGTCGCGCCCGCCGTCACCACTCCGATGGTTTTCGGCAGCGCGAACGTCTTCCACGACTGCTCCAGCACCCTGGAGCGGTCCACCTGGTTGGGCAGCACCTTCACCGCCTTGCCCAGTCCGGTCTGCCCGAAGACGATGCCGCCGAAGGTGGCGGCCAGGCCAAGCTCATGGGCCGCGAGCGCGGCCGAAGTCAGTTTCGCCATGTGTGTGTGCCTCCTCTCGGGCGCCACTTTCGCCATCGGCCGGCGCGAACGCACGCGACGGGCGCGCGCACGGGAGCAGGGCAGGCGGCTCAGACCGCCGCGGAGCGGCGCGTGGTGCGAAGGGTGCAGACGAGCACCGCCACCACGAACAGCGGGATGCAGGAGAACGCCGCGCGCAGCGACGCGCTGAACGGCGAGAACGGCCACCACACCACGCCGTAGAGGTCCACCATCCAGAGCACCGGAAACACCGCCAGCGCGCTGATGAGCGCATGGCCGCCTGCCTTGTGCGGGGCGCGCTCGAACCAGCCGCCGAAGGCGCCGGCGACGATTCCATTCACCACTGGAACGAAGAACAACCCGACGGCGATCAAAGACGCCAGAAACCACAGCACTCCGGGACGGCGGTCCATCGTGACGCAAACCTGCGCACCCAGGGTTCACGGCGCGAGGGACGACCCGGCTTGCGCCCACCCGGCAAGCACCTCGGACACCGTGTGCTCGCCCTGCATCGGGGCGCGCGAGCGCGGCAGCCCGTCCACGGGCACCAGCGCGGGATACGAGCGCGGCAGCTCGCCAACGAATGCATCGGAGAACAGCGGATGCCCGCGCAGCTCCCACGGCTCCAGCACCGGCTCGCCGCAGCAGTCCGCCGGGCGCAACACCGCGTCCCACTCCTTGCGCGTCCGCTCCGCGAAGAGCGCGTCGACGATGGGGGAAAGCCCCGCTTCCATGCCGCGATCGATCCACTCCGGCCGCGCCACCGCCTCGCAGAAGCGCCGCCAGAACTTGGGCTCCAGGGCGCCCAGCGCGTACGCCCCTCCGCCGCGGCACTCATACACGCGATAGCAGGGCCGCGAGCCGTCCAGCACGTTCTCGGGGGCCTCCCCCTCCGCCACCTCTCCAAGATGCGGCAGGAGCAGCCCCGTCACTCCCTGCGTCATCGCCACGTCCAGCACCGTGCCCCGCCCCGTCCGCTCGCGCTGAAAGAGCGCCGCCAGCACCGCCGCCACCGCCTGCTGCGAGCCGCCGAAGAGGTCCGCCACCTGCACCGCCGGCACGCCGCGATTGCGCGCCAGCACTCCCGCGAGCGCGATGTAGCCGATGTCGTGCCCCGCCCGCTCGCGCCACGGCCCTTCCTGTCCGAACCCCGAGATGCGGCACACGACAAGCCGCGGCGGCCAGGAAGAAAATCCCAGCCGCTCCAGCACGCCCGGCCGGAAGCTCTCGATCAGCACGTCCGCAACCGCGCAGAGCGAGCGAAGCTCCTCCGCTCCCTCCGCGCTCTTCAGATCGACGACGACGCTCCGCTTCCCGCGGTTCAGCGCCGCATACATCCCCGGCGAAATGGCGCGCAGGTAATCGCCCGGATCGGGGTCCTCCACCTTGACCACGTCCGCCCCCAGGTCCGAGAGCACGAGCGACGCATACGGCCCCGGCAACAGCCGGGACAGGTCGAGGACGCGAACGCCTGCGAGCGGCTTATCCAATCACCTTCTGCAACTTCATCGCGAGGCCCATGTCGCCCTTGATCTTCAGCTTGCCGCTCATGAAGGCCATCTGCGGGTTCATCTTGCCGGAGACGATGTTCATGAAGTCGGCCGACGCGCAGGTCACCGTGCACTTGGCGTTTCCGCCCGAGCCCGGCGACACCACGCCCGGCTCCTTGGTCAGGTCCACCGTCCAGACGCCGCCATTGTCGCCCGTGATGTTGAACTCGTAGATCGAGTTCACCGCCTTCGAGGTCTCGGGGTGGTTCTGCAGCTTCGTGGCGATCTTCTCCTCGAAGAAGGACTTGGGCGTCTGCTCGGCCATCGGCGGTGCTCCGGCGAAAAACTGAATGACCATTCATTCAGCGAGGCGCGGAATGTATCGGCGGCCCTGCGGCCTGTCAACGCGCCGCGGCGCGGACTATCCACGGCCGTCTCAGAGCAGGGGCGCGATCAGCGGCGCAAGTTTTTCCGGCCGCGACGGCCCGTCCGCCACCCAGGGGCCGGGCCCCAGCACGGTGGCAGAGGTGAGCTCGGAAACCCAGCGCGCGTTGCTCGCCACGCTCGGGTCGTCGTCCGCCGTGGTCCGGTTCAGGACGATGGCCGCGATCTGCAGGCCGCGCCGCTGCAGGGCGCCGGCGCTGAGCGCGCAATGGTTCAACGTCCCCAGGCCGGCGCGGCCCACCAGCACCACCGGAAGGCCCAGCCGCTCGGCGAGATCGATGTTGGTGACGATGGCGCGCGCGGGCGGCCGGTCCGCAGGGTCGGCCTGGTCCAGGCTGAGGGGCGCGCGCGTAAGCGGCACCAGCAATCCTCCCGCCGCCTCCACCACGATGGGCGCCCGCGCCCGCGCCACCAGCCGCTCGATCACGAGCAGGTCGATCTCCGCCCCTTCCGCCTCGGCGGCCACCAGGGGCGCCGCAGGCAGCCTGAACCGGTAGGGGCAGACCTCGTCGAGCGGCTGGCGGGAACCGCAGGCGGCACGGAGCGCGAGCGCGTCCTCGGGACCCTCGCGCGGGCACCCGGTCTCCACCGGCTTCAGGGCCAGCGGCTGAAGTCCCCGGGCAGAGAGCGCCGCGCAGAGGGCCCGGGCGATCTGCGTCTTGCCGACGCCGGTATCGGTGCCGGCCACGAAGAACCCCTTCACTGCGTCGCCTCCGCGATGGCCTCCCGCACGCCGTCGACCAGAAGATCGATCTCGGAGGGCGCGATGGAGAGCGGCGGCATCAGCACCACCACGTTCCCCAGCGGCCGCAGCATCAGCTCGCGCTTGCGCGCGGCCAGCGCCACCTTGTGCCCCATGCGGTCGCCGTAGCCGTACTCTTCCTTCGACTTCCTGTCCTTCACCAGCTCGATGCCGATCATCAGCCCGCGCTGGCGGACCTCGCCCACGTGGGGAAGCTCCGCCACGCCCTGCAGCCCCTCGGCAAGCCGCGCCGCCATGTTGCGCGCGTGCTCGAGCGTCTTCATCTCGTCGAAGAGCCGCAGCGAGGCCAGCGCCGCCGCGCACGCGAGCGGATTGCCGGTGTAGCTGTGGCCGTGGAAGAAGGTGCGCTTCGACTCGAAGGGCCCGAGGAAGCTCTCGTAGACCGCGTCGGTGGTGAGCGTGGCCGCGAGCGGCAGGTAGCCTCCGGAAAGGCCCTTGGCCACGCAGAGGAAGTCCGGCACCACCTCCTCCTGCTCGCAGGCGAAGAGAGTGCCGGTGCGGCCGAAGCCCGTGGCCACCTCGTCGCAGATGAGCAGGACGCCGTTCTCCTTGCAGGCGCGGGCGATGCGCTTCAGGTACCCCTCGGGGTGCACGATGATTCCCGCCGCCCCCTGCACCAGGGGCTCGATGATCAGCGCTGCGATCTCGTCGCGGCGCCCGTGGATCACCGACTCGGCCGCCAGCGCCGCCGCCTCGAGGCAATGCCGCGACCCGGTGGGCCAGCGATAGGCGTACGGCGTGGGCACGCGCAGGCAGTCGAAGAGCAGCGGCTGGAAGATCTCGTGGAAGAGGTCCACTCCGCCCACGCTCACCGAGCCCAGCGTGTCGCCGTGGTAGCCCTCGGCCAGCGCCACGAACTTGCGCTTCTGCGGCTTGCCCCGCTGCTTCCAGTGCTGGAAGGCCATCTTCAGCGCCACTTCCACCGCGGTGCTTCCGCTGTCCGAGTAGAAGACCTTGGTGAGGCCGTTCTCGCCGGGAGGCAGCCCGGCCCTGGGCGCGCGCGCCACCAGGTCCGCGGCCAGCTCGATGGAGGGGGGAGAGCCGAGGCCCAGGAGCGTGGTATGCGCCACGCGCTCGAGCTGCAGGCGGATGGCGCTGTCGATCTCGGCCCGGTGGTGGCCGTGGATGTTCACCCAGAGCGAGGAAATGGCGTCCAGGTACTTGCGCCCGCGCGTGTCGAAGAGCCAGGAGCCGCTGGCGTGATCGATGATCAGCGGTTCGTCGCCCGGCAGCGGCTCCAGCCAGGTCTGCATCTGCGTGAAGGGATGCCAGACGTGCGCGCGGTCCAGGGCGGCCAGGCGCTGGTGGCGCGCCTCTGCCTCTTCGGGAGCGGTGGGGATGTCGCTCATTGGCGGGCTTCTAGCAGGGCTTGCACCGCGGCGTCGATGTGCGCGTGCGTGTGCCCGGCGCTGAGCGCGAAGCGGATGCGGCTGGTGCCCGCGGCCACGGTGGGCGGGCGGATGGCCTTGGCGAGGATGCCGCGGCCGCGCAGCGAAGCGGCCGCCGCGAGGGCGCGCTCGGGAGTGCCGAAGACCACCGGGACGATGGCCGAGTCGGTCCGCGCGGCGATGCCCAGGTCGCGCAGGCCCACCGCGAAGCGGCGCACGTTCTCGTGCAGCCGGGCGCGGCGCGCCTCGCCCTCGGGGCCGGCGAGGATGCGCAGCGAGGCCAGCGCGGCGCAGGCGAGGGCGGGCGGCAGCGCGGTAGAGTAGACCAGCGGGCGGGCCCGGTTCACCAGCAGATCGCAGGCGGCGCGAGAGGCGGCCACGTACGCGCCGGCGACGCCGAAGGCCTTGGAGAGCGTGGCCATGCGCAGGTCGGGAGAGACGCCCAGCTCGGCGGCGAGGCCCGCGCCGCGAGGGCCGATCACGCCGGTGGCGTGCGCCTCGTCGAGCACCAGCAGCGCGCCATGGCGCCGGCAGAGATCGGAGAGCTCGCGCAAGGGCGCGCGGTCGCCGTCCATGGAGAAGACGGTGTCGGTGACCACCAGCCTGCGCCGCGCCGGCACGGCTGCAAGCAGCCGGTCCACCGCGGCGACGTCGCAGTGGGGATAGATCTCCACCCTTGCGCGCGAGAGCCGGCAGCCGTCGATGAGCGAGGCGTGGTTGAGCGCGTCGGAGAGGATGAGGTCCTCGGGCCCGGCGAAGGCGGGCAGAAGGCCGCAGTTGGCGGCGTAACCGCTGCCGAAGAGGACCGCCGCCTCGGTGTCCTCCAGCTTCGCGAGCCCGGCCTCCAGCTCGTGGTGGGGAAGGAAGTCGCCGGTCACCAGCCGGCTCGCGCCCGCGCCGGCGCCCCAGGTGCGCGCGCCCTGCGCCAGCGCCTCGGCGACGCGCGCATCCGCGGCCAGCCCCAGGTAATCGTTGGAGCTGAAGTTGATCAGGCGCTCGCCGGGGCGCAGCTCGATCTCCACTCCCGCCGGAGTGCGGAGCGGCTCCAAAGCGCGCAGGAGGCCGCGGGCGCGGAGCGAGAGAAGGTCCTCGCGGGCGATGTCGTCTGCCTTCGTCACGGCGCGCGACCCTAGAGACCGACCGCGGCGCTGTCAAAGCGAACCGCAGTGGAAGACACCCAGCCGCTCGGTGAACGACACCGCCGCCGCCTTCGCCACCGCCGCGGCGTCCACGGGCTGGGTGACCTGCTGAGGGTTGAAGCATCCCGGGCCGGGCGATGCGCTGGTCACGGCCACGATCATCGCTCCGTCGAGGGTGGTGAAGGCGCCGTCGATGAAGATGCCGAACCCGCCGGTCTTCTGGTCGCCCTGGGCCGCGAGCACCACCATGTCGGCGGAGAAATCCACCGCGGGAAGCGGCGGCTGGGGAGAGACGTCCGAGAAGATCTCGCTCCACACCGACTGCCAGGTCGCGGCGTCGCGGATGACCTGCCGGACCGCGGTGTGGATGCCGGAGTGGGTCAGCGAGCCGCCGGCGAACGGCTGCAGGGCGATGTGGCGGATGGAGGCCGGCTGCGCCTCGGTGGGAATGGCCGGCGTGTAGTTCTGGGTGATGTCCAGCCGGGTCGCGGTGCTGGACGGGCTACCTCCGCACGCCGCCAGGAGCACGGCCAGCGCCAGCGGAGCTCTTCGACGCGGCGAACGCATCGGGCGCCTGGTCAGCGGCCCATGCCCATCATCGGCATCCCGCCGCACATGCTCATCGACCCGCGCTCCGCGAAGGTGACCGAGGCTGCCCTGGGCACGGCCACCACGTCCACCGGCTGCGTGATCACCTGCATCTGCATCATCATGCACATGGGATCCGGCATGACGCTGCTCACTCCCGCGGTGGTGGTGTTCCCGTCGGCGAACGCGCTGTCGATGGCGATGGAGTAGCCGCCGTTCATGCAGTCGCCCATCGCCGCCAGCACCACCGTCTCCTTGCTGAAGTCCACCGGCGCGAGCGCAGGCTCCGGCAACTGTCCGGCGAAGATCTCGTGCCAGGCCGCCGCCCAGGTGGCCGCGTCCTGGATGACCTGGCGGCGCTGCGCGTGGATGCCGGACACCTGGAGCCCCGGCGAGCCCATGTCCGGCTGAAGGGCGATCCGGCGAAAGCTCTCCGCCCGCGCTCCCGCGGGGATGGGCGGCATGTAGTCCTGGGCGGCCATGGTGGAGCTGGAATCCATCGGGGCTGCTCCGCACGCAGCCAGGATGCCCGCGACGACGAACAGAGGTCGCATGATTGCCTCCGCCCGGGGATAGTAGGCCCTCGCGCCGCGATGGCAAGCGGCGGAAGGCCCGATCAGCGGAACGCGAACGTCCGCAGCGCCGTGTGGGTGGCGCCGCCCTTGCCGAGCACGCTCTGCATCAGGCACGCCTCGCGCGCCGTGCAGCGCGCCAGCTCTCCAGGAGCGATGGCCGCGAGCGCCAGCCGCGCAGATTTCTCGCCCCGGGGCCGGACGCGGCCGACCGTCAGGTGCGGCCGGAAGGGGCGCTCCTCCAGCGCGAAGCCGGCCGCCTGCAGTGCGCGCCGCAGGCGCTGCGCGGCCACCACCAGTTGCGCCGCGCCCTCGGTCACGCCGAGCCACAGCACCCGCGGCCGCGCCGTGTTGGGAAACGCCCCCGCCCCGCCGATGGCCAGCTCGAATGCCTCGTTGTCGCGCAGCACCTCGCCGGCGGCCAGCGCCGCGTCCGCCGAGGGCTGCTCGCCGAGAAAGGCGAGGGTGAAGTGGATCTGCGGGATGCGGGTGAAGCCCACGCCCTCGCCGCCCGCCCTTCGCGCGAGATCCAGCGACGGGCGCAGCCGCTCCTTCACTTCCTCGGGCAGCGGCAATGCGAAGAAGAGGCGCATGGGTTATCCATGCAACCCATGCCTGCGAGGAAAATCAAGGAGGCGCGCCGCTCGCCGCTGCTTGCGCTGCCGCTGGTGGAGCGGCTGCTCTCGGCCGCCGTGTCGCGCGGCGCGGAGTTCGGCGAGGTCTACGTGGAGCGCAGCACCTCCACCGCCGCGGTGCTCGACGAGGGCAAGATCAAGAGCGCGCAGTCGGGATCGATCACCGGCGTGGGCGTGCGCGCCATCCGCGGCGCGCAGGTGGGCTACGCGTACTCCGACGATCTCGACGAGGACGCCCTGCTCCGCACCGCGCAGACGGCGGCGCTGATCGCCGACGGCAACCGCGAGCCCGGCCCGGTGAACATGTCGCGCACGCCGCTGCCCACGCACTACCAGGTGCGCACGCCGCTGGCCTCGGTGGAGGCGGCGCGCAAGATCGACCTGCTCAAGCAGGCCGACGCCGCCGCCCGCGGCTACGACAAGCGCGTCCGGCAGGTGGCGGGCGCCTGGGCCGACCAGACCCGCGAGATCCTCGTCGCCAACACGCTGGGCCATCTCGCCGAGGACCGGCAGGACCTCTGCCGGCTGAGCGTACAGTGCGTGGCCTTCGGCAAGAAGGGCGAGCGCCGCACCGGCTTCTACGGCGGCGGCGGCAGGGTGGACTTCCGCTTCTTCGAGGACTTCTCGCCGGCGCAGGTGGGCCGCGAGGCGGCGCGGCAGGCGGTGGCCACCCTGGGCGCGGTGCCGGCGCCGGCGGGTCCGCAGACGGTGGTGCTGGCGCCGGGCTGGAGCGGCATCCTCCTTCACGAGGCGGTGGGGCACGGCCTCGAGGCCGACTTCATCCGCAAGGGCACCTCGCTCTTCGCCGGCAAGCTCGGGGAGAAGGTGGCGAGCGAGCTGGTCACGGTCATCGACGACGGCACGGTGGCGGGCGGCCGCGGCTCCATCAACGTGGACGACGAGGGCAACGCCGGCGAGCGCAAGGTGCTGATCGAGAACGGCGTGCTCAAGGGCTACCTCTACGATCACCTGAACGCGAAGCTCACCGGCCAGCGCAGCACCGGCTCGGGCCGGCGGCAGAGCTTCCGCCACGCGCCCCTGCCGCGCATGACCAACACCTATCTTGCGCCGGGCGACCAGACCGCGGACGAGATCGTCGGCGCGGTTTCGAAGGGGCTCTACTGCAGGCAGTTCGGTGGCGGCCAGGTGGACATCACCAACGGCAACTTCGTCTTCGAGATCAGCGAGGCGTACCTGATCGAGAAGGGCGAGATCACGAGGCCGGTGAAGGGCGCCATGCTCATCGGCGTGGGGCCGGAGGCGCTCAAGAAGGTGAGCGCGGTGGGCAGCGATGCGTCGCACGACCCGGGGCTCGGCACCTGTGGGAAGGACGGCCAGAGCGTGCCGGTGGGCGTGGGGCTGCCCACGGTGCGCATCGACGACGTGACCGTGGGAGGCACCGGCGCATGAGCCTCTCCTCGAGCTGCGAGCGGCTGGTGGAGCTGGCGCGCAAGGCCGGCGCGGCGGAAGCCGAGGCCTTCGCCGAGCGGACGCGCAACGCCTCGGTGCGGGTGCGGGACGGCGAGGTGGAGGAGCTGCAGCAGGCCTCGTCCAAGGGCATCGGCCTGCGCGTGATCAGCGGCGGCCGGCTCGGGTTCGCCTACGGCACCGACCTCGGCAAGCAGGGTCTGCTCGACCTGGCGTCGAGGGCGGTGGCGCTCGCCAGGGGAGCGGCGAAGGACGAAACCAACGGCCTGCCCCGCGGCGCGCAGCTCGGCAGCGGGCCCGAGGGCGAGTACGACCCGGCCATCGAGTCGATTCCGCCGGAGTGGAAGCTTTCGGCCGCGCGCGAGGCGGAGCGAGGCGCGCGCGCCGAGGATGCGCGGGTGCGCAAGTTCGACTCCACCGGCGCGGGCGAGTTCCTGGCGGAGTCGGCCATCGCCTCCAGCCGCGGAGCTTCCGGGGTGTCGCGGGCGTCGTACGCCTACGTCTACTGCTCGCCGGTCGCCGAGGCGGACGGTCAGCTCCAGACCGCCTCGTGGAGCGACACGCGCCGCACGCTCGCCAGGCTGCAGCATCCCGAAGAGGTGGGCCGCATCGCCGCGCGGCGGGCAGCGCGGATGCTGGGCGCGCGCAAGCCGAAGACGCAGCGGGTGCCGGTGGTCTTCGACCCGCGCATGGCCGCCGAATTCATCGCCGGCCTCTCCGCGGCGGTGAACGGCCTGCTCGTGCACAAGAAGTCCAGCTTCCTCGGCGCGCTCCTCGGCAAGCGCATCGCGCCCGACACGGTGACGCTGGTGGACGACGCGACGCTCCCGCACGGCATCGCCACCCGCCCCTTCGACGGAGAAGGCGTGCGCTCGCAGAAGACCGCGGTGGTGGAGCGCGGCGTGCTCAGGAGCTTCCTCTACGACGCCGCCACGGCGCGAAAGGCGGGGGCAAGGAGCACCGGCAGCGCGGAGCGCGGCTGGAGCAGCCTGCCCTCCATCGGCACCAGCAACTTCTACCTGGAAGCGGGCACCCGGAAGCCGGAGGAGATCGTCAAGGAGGTTCGCAGCGGCCTCTACGTGACCACCATGCTGGGCCGCGGGGCCGACGTGGTCACCGGCGACTACTCGCGGGGCGCCAACGGCATCTGGATCGAGAACGGCGAGCTTGCCTGGCCCGTCCAGGAGGTCACGGTCAGCGGCAACCTGCTCGAGATGCTGCGGGGGCTCGACGCGGTGGGAGACGATCTCGAGTTCCGCTCCTCCGTCGCCGCGCCCACCATCCGCTTCGCCGAGCTGGTGGTCTCCGGAGCATGAGGGCGCTGCTCTTCGACCTCGACGGCACCCTGACCCGCAGCGGCGGCGCCGGCAGCCGCGCGCTGGGCAAGGCGCTGCACGCGCGCCCCCAGGCGGTGGCCGAGCTGCGCAAGATGCGGCTCGACGGCATGACCGACCGGGCCATCGCGCGCATCGTGCTGGCGGCGGAAGGCGATCAGACCCGCCCCATCGAGGAGCGGATGCGCGGCGTGCAGGAGAGCGACATCGACGCGACGCTGGCGCGCTACCTGGAGGCGCTGGCGGCGGAGTGCGCGAAGGGCGCCTACGAGGCGCAGCCCGGCATTCCCGCGCTGCTCGACCTGCTGCGCGCCCGCGCCGACGTCCTGCTCGGCCTCTGCACCGGCAACCTCGAGCGCGGCGCCCGCTACAAGCTGACCTCGGCGGGGCTCTGGGAGCATTTCCGCTTCGGCGGGTACGGCAGCGACGCCGAGCCGCGGCCCGACATCGTGCGCGCCGCCTGGCGGAGGGCGCAGGCGCTGGGGGCGACGAGCGCCGTGGTGATCGGCGACACGCCCCGCGACGTGCTGGCGGCCCACGAGGCCGGGCTCCCAGCGTGCGGCGTCGCCACCGGGCGGTTCAAGGTGCACGAGCTTGTCGCGCACGGGGCGGAGATGGTGCTCGCGGACTTCACCGACGTCGCGGAATGCGAGCGCCTGCTGCTCGGCCCCTTGCGGGGCTGACTCACGCCATCGCCGTCTTGGTCTTCTGCGTGGGTGCCGGTGCGCTGGGCTGCTGCTGTTGCTGCTGCGCCGGAGGCTTGGCGCGCGGCGCGCGCTTCCTGTGCGTGGGGCTCGCCTTCTGCGGCGGAGCAGGCTTTTCGGCGGTGGCCGCGAGGAGACAAAGAGTCAGAAGAAGGTGCCCCATTTCGTGATAGTACCCCCGCCCCCGAAAGGACGTCCATGCCGCGCATCCTCCTCGCCCTGGCGCTCTGCGTCGCATGCAAGAAATCTCCTCCTGCCGCCGCGCGCTTCTGCGATCAGGACCTCACCGGCATCTGGTTCAATTCCAGCGACACCAGCTTCGCCTACCGGTTCCGCGACCACGGGGAGGTGATCCGCGGCGAATTCCTCGAGCGCCAGGCCGACGGCGGCCTGCAAGCGCCCGACGATCCGATCCTTTTCGAGCTGCACCGCACCGACGGCGGCCTCGGCGGGGTGATGCGCGCCCAGGGGGCTTCCGCTTCCGGGCGGATCTGCCCGGTCGAATACGGAACCAGCATCTCCGACTGCAAGCCGGATGCGCTGCAGGTCGTGGTGGAGACTTCCGTGCAGGTCGACGACGAGTGCAAGCGCAAGCGGCTGCCCGATGGCGGGGAGATGCAGCCCAACCTGAGCGAGTTCCGCTTCGAGAGGGCGCCGGACGGGGGGCGGTAGAAACCCCTGGAAGATTGCATTGTTGGCGTGCCAGCGCCGGAAATCTGTGCGGTTGGCCAGCCTCCGCGGCCAACCTGAACCAGG
The DNA here is from genome assembly GCA_035702105.1 of Myxococcales bacterium. Classification (GTDB taxonomy): domain Bacteria; phylum Myxococcota; class Myxococcia; order Myxococcales; family 40CM-4-68-19; genus 40CM-4-68-19. Next base: position 12,106 of record DASSQZ010000229.1, read on the forward strand.
TTCAACTGGTTGAACCAACTGTCGGCTACTGAACACTGAGCGGCGCGCCACGCAGGTGCTCTGGCGGGTGCGACTTGCCGGCCGGGTGCCTTCAGCTCAGCTCGGGTACGTGCCTCGCCAGGATCTCCCGCACCTCGCGCAGCTCCGGGCGCCGCGCCAGCGCGTCGCGCACGTAGCGCAGCGAGCTCGGGATGTGGACCAGGAACGACGGGTTCTTCTTCACCTGATCGATGAAGACGAAGCGGCCGGCGTCCTTGAGCTTGCGCTGCACCGTGAGCAGGTCGAAGAAGGCGGTGAACTCCGCCACGTTGATGCGCTCGCCGCCGCCCTCGAACTCGAACTCGCGCGCGTACCTCTGCAGCATGGCCTCGATGAGCGGGCGGTCCAGCTCCACGTAGCTGTCGCGCAGGAGCGCCACCAGGTCGTACTGACGCGGCCCCTGCAGCGCGTCCTGGAAGTCGATCACCACCTGCTCGCCCGTGGGCAGCACCATGATGTTGCGGCTCTGGTAGTCGCGGTGGGTGAAGCTCCGGGGCGCCTGCGAGAGCTCCAGCGCGACGCGGGCGAAGTGCCGGCGGAGCGTCTGCAGCTCGGCCTCGCTGGGCCTCGCGCCGCGCCCGAGCAGCCCGTACTCGATGAAGTGCTCGAACTCCCAATGGTAGAGGTCGTAGTCGAACGCGCGCGACCAGGCCAGGCAGGAAGGGTCGGGATTGCGCTCGGCGTGGGCGCGCAGCCGCGCGAGCTGATCGATGGCGTCGGTGTAGAGCTTGCGGCGATCGGCGCCTTCCAGGAGCGCGCGCTCGAGCGTGCGGTCGGTCAGGTCCTCGATGACCAAAAAGCCGTCCTGGTGCGCGTCGAGGAGCAGTCGCGGGACCCGCACGCCGATGCGCTCGAGATAGCGGTGCACGTTGAGGAAGGGCAGCTCCGCGGGCGCGTGGTCCTTGGAGGCCTCCTCGCTCTTCACCGGATCGGCGGGCAGCTCCATCACCACGGCAGGGTTTCCGGTGATGCCGTGCACCCGCCAGTAGGTGCGGTTGCCCGCGCCGCCGGGAAGGCGCTCCACCCTGCCCGCCGGCTGCCCCGTGGCGGAGGTATACGCCGCCTGCAGTTGGGGTTCGTTCATGCGGGGCGCAGACTAGCACGCGTCGCAACACCGACTGATCTATAAGTGCGTTCCCTGGGGACACCCTGCGCGCTACGCGCGGCGAGGATGTCCCCTACGAGATACAGGAGCGGACATGCCCGTCTTCCAGAACATCCTCCAGGCCATCGGCAACACGCCCCTGGTTCGACTGAACAAGGTGGTGGGCCCGGAGGACGCGGCCGTCTACGCCAAGTGCGAGTACATGAACCCCGGCGGCGCCATCAAGGACCGCATGGCGCTCTACATCCTCGACAAGGCCGAGCGCGAAGGCCGCATCCGCCCCGGCGGCACCATCGTCGAGAACACCTCCGGCAACACGGGCATGGGCGTGGCGCTGTGGGCCGCGGTGAAGGGCTACCGCTGCGTCTTCACCATGCCGGACAAGATGAGCGCCGAGAAGGTGAACGCCCTCAAGGCCTTCGGCGCCGACGTGGTGGTGACGCCCACCAACGTGCCGGCCGAAGACCCGCGCAGCTACTACGAGACCGCCAAGCGCATCCACCGCGAGACGCCCGGCTCCTTCATGCTCAACCAGTACCACAACCCCGACAACATCGAGGCCCATTACAATTTGACCGGTCCGGAGATTGAACGGGATTGCCGCAATGCCGGCATCGACCTTCACTTCTTCGTCGCCGGCCTGGGCACCGGCGGCACCATGTCGGGAGCGGGGAAGTACCTGAAAGAGAAGTTCCGCGGGCTGCGCAACATCGGCGCCGATCCCGACGGCTCGGTCTATCTCGACTACTTCAAGACGAAGAAGC
>DASSQZ010000230.1:0-81211 GCA_035702105.1 Myxococcales bacterium
GCACAACCAGGAGCTCTTCGCCGAGTCGACCCGCCGGGCGCGGCTGAGCGAGCGCATCCATTCCCGCTACGCGCTGCTCTCCAGCATGCTGTTCTGCAATCCCTGCCTGGCCTGCTCCGCATGCCTCATCCGCCGCGAAAAGCTTGCGGTGCTGGGCGGCTTCGACGCGCGGATGACGCCGTTCGAGGACGCCGAGATGTTCATCCGCGGCATCCGCTGCTACGGGGCCACGTTCGTCGACCGCCCCATCCTGCGCTACCGCACCGGCATCCCTTCGCTGATGCACGATCTCGCCGAGGGCGTGGCGCCCGCAGCGTACCGGCAGATCTACCGCAAGTACGCCGCCGAGCACGGGCGCGTGGAGCTGTTCGCGATGCAGGTGCTCGCGCGCACGTTGCTGCGGCGGGTGTGAAACCATCACTCGTCGAGGAACTTCGCCACCGCGGCCCAGAGAGTGGCCTTCTCGCACACCGTCGCGTGGTGCCCGCAGCGGCCGTCGAGCTCCAGCACCTGGCCGCGCAGGAGCCCGGCAAACTCGAGCGCCGGCGCCGGATCCACCACCTCGTCGCGGCGCGAGACGGCGACGAGCATCCTCGCGCGCACGGCCGCCGCGGCCCGCTCCATCGATCCGCCGAAGGGCGCCGTCACGTCCTGCCCGGCGATGGCCTGCGCCTGGCGGGCGAGATCGTCGGCATCGATGCGGAGCTGGCGCGCCGCCTCGATGGGCGAGCCCTGGCCCGCGGCGCGAGCGGCCCGCTTCCACCCGGGCTCGCGGCCCCCGGCGCCCAGCCTTGCCCACGAGGCGCGCTCCGCGGCCGTGGAGCGCGGCGAGGCCGCCACCGCCACCGCCTTGTCGAAGAACCCCGGGTGCGCGGTGGCCCACTGGAAGACCTGCATGCCGCCCGCCGAGATGCCCACCACCGCGCGCAGGTGCCGGAGGCCGAGGCCGCGGGTGACCAGGCGGTGCTCACTCTCCACCATGTCGCGCATGGAAAACGCCGGAAAGCGCGCGCCGGGTTGCGCCCTGCTGTTGGAGGGCGAAGTCGAGACGCCGTTTCCCAGGGCGTCCACCGCGACGACGAAGTAGCGCGAGCTGTCGACCAGCTTGCCGGGGCCGATCTGGGCCGCGACCTCGCGAGAGGTGCCCATCAGCCAGGGAGCGACCAGCACCGCGTTGGATCCGGCGGCGTCGAGCGACCCGTAGGTGCGGTAGCCGATGCGGCAGCCGCGGACGACCTCGCCGTTCTCCAGCGCAAAATCGCCGAGATCGAAGAACTGCTGCCTCGCGCCGCACGCCAGCGCCGCGAGCATCGGGAGCCAGACCGCGCGCACGGCGCACGAGGGTAGCATGCCCGCCCCGCTCGCCCGACACGAAATCGCTGCGCGATCGCCACCGGCCCGTGCGGCGAAATTGGATGTTGAACGGCCAGCAGGCTTCGGAGATATGGTTGCCCGTCAACGCACCGCGCAGAGGTGCGCGGGGTGGGGAGCCGCATGTCGATTCGAGTCGGTGTCGTCGGGGCCGGAAAGATGGGCCTTTCCCATTTCGCGCTCGCCAACGCGCTCCCGGGCGCCTCGGTGGTCGCGGTCTGCGACACCTCGCGCTACGTCCTCTCGGTGCTGCGGAAGTACGCCGGGGTCGAGACGTTCTCGGGCGCCGAGGAGATGATCGAAAAGGGCAAGCTCGACTGCATCATCGTGGCCACGCCCACCTCCACGCATTTCGCAGTGGCGCAGCACGCCATCGAGAAGGGGCTGCACCTGTTCGTGGAGAAGCCGCTGACCCTGTCCGCGGCGCAAAGCCGCACGCTCTCGGACCTGGCGCGCCAGCGCAGGGTGGTGAACCAGGTCGGCTTCCACAACCGCTTCATCGGCACCTTCATGCGCGCGCGCACGCTGATCCGCGAAGGGGCGCTGGGGACGGTGAGCAACATCCACGGCAGCGCCTTCGGGCAGGTGGTGGTCAAGGAGCAGGGCTCCACCTGGCGGTCGCGCAAGTCCGAAGGCGGCGGCTGCCTGCACGACTACGCCTGCCACGTGGTGGACCTGATGAACTTCCTCGTCGGTCCGCCCTCGCGGGTCTCCGGCGCGCGCATGCAGAGGATCTTCTCCAACGACGTGGAGGACGCGGTCAGCGCGGTCTTCGACTACGACTCGGCGATGAGCGGGATTCTCGAAACCAACTGGAGCGACGACACCGTGCGCAAGATGAGCACCACCATCGTGGTGCACGGCACGAAGGGGAAGCTGGTGGTGGATCGGCAGGAGCTCAAGGTCTACCTGCGCTCCGGGTGCGCCATCGACGGCTACGAAGAGGGCTGGAACACCAGCTACATCACCGAGCTGCAGCAGCCGGTCCCCTTCTACCTGCGCGGCGAGGAGTATTCGGCCCAGCTCGACGCCTTCTTCAGCGCCATCCGCAAGGGCGATCTCGACCACGAGAATTCGTTTGCCAGCTCCTGCGAGGCCGATCGGGTCCTCGAGCTGATCCAGCAGGCCGACCGGCCGGCCAACTGAATCGAGGACACCGATGACCACCATCGATCGCATTCTCTTCGGCGACAACCAGTTCTTCGGCGTCAACCACATGTCCGAGGAGAAGGCGCGGGCGCAGCTGGTCCGGTTCAAGGACACCCGCGCCATCATCGACGTGCTCGACGTCGCCTACGACATGGGCATCCGCACCTTCATGTGCACGACCCACGATCGCATCGGCGAGGTCTGCGACCACATGCGCGCGAACCCTGCGCGCTACAAGGACTTCGTCTACTTCCCCTGCATGCCCTACGCGCACAAGTACGCCAACTCGGTGAGCCAGGTGGGCATGCTGGAGACCATCCAGCGCTTCTCCACCGGCGGGATGATGAACACGCTGATGCGCGGCGCGGTGGGAGCGCTGACCAAGGACATCTACGCGCTGATGAAGCTGCTGGTCGACGCGGAGATGAAGCGCTTCGAGGGGCTGAACACCCCGGTCATCTTCGTGCAGAACGTGGTCACCGACCTGCTCCTGGGAATGAAGATGTACCCGGTGTTCGCGGAGTTCGACCGCTACGTGCGCGAGCGCTACCACGCCGAGCCCGGATACATCACCATGAACCTGCCGCTCCTGCTCGACGCCCTCGAGCAGGTCGGCGTCGAGAATCCCGTCGTCTGCGCCAACGTCAACAAGATCGGCTTCCGCATGTGCGGCGGCATCGACGCATACCGCGAGGCGATCCGCACCCGGCGCTGCCGCCCCATCGCCATGTCGGTGCTCGCCTCGGGCGCCATCCCTCCCCGCGAGGCCATCGAGTGGGCCTGCAATCTCGAGGGCCTGCAGTCCATCGTCTTCGGCGCCTCCAGCGCCGGCAACATCCGCCAGACCAAAGAGCTGATCGAGCGCCATTGGTCCACGGCCCCGGAGGTGCTGCCTGCCGCCGTCGCACGCTAGGAGGCCCGAGCCGATGCCGAAGAAGGTGCGGCTGCTCAACGTCGACATCGACGACGTCACCATGGACGAGCTGGTCGAGAGCTTCCGCGAAGGGATGCTGCTCACCGTCCACGTCGACATGATCATGAAGCTGCAGAAGGACCGCGAGTTCTACCAGCTCCTGCCCGAGTTCGACGTGGTCACCTGCGACAGCCAGATCCTCTTCGCCGCGGCAAGGATCCTCGGCACGCCGCTGCGCGAGCGCGTGTCCGGGTCGGACTTCTTTCCCCGCTTCTACCAGAAGCACAGGGACGACCCCGGCGTCACCGTCTTCCTCTGCGGGGGAGCGCCGGGAGTGGCCGGGATCGCGCAGAAGAAGATCAACGCCAAGGTCGGCAGGGAGATGGTGGTGGGCACCGACTCGCCTCCCTTCGACTACGACCAGAAGCCCGCGGTGATCGAGGAGATGATCGCGAAGATCAACGCCTCGCGCGCGAGCGTGCTGCTGGTGGGGCTGGGCGCCGGGCGGCAGGAGAAGTTCATGGTCCGCCACCGGGACCGGATGCCGCACGTCCGCACCTTCCTCCCCCTCGGCGGCACCATCGACTACGAGGCACAGACGCTTCCGCGCCCCTCGCCGTGGGTGACCACCGCGGGCCTGGAGTGGCTCTACCGGCTGCTCAGCGAGCCGCGCCAGCGCTGGCGCCGCTATCTCGTGCACCAGCCGCCGGTGCTCTACCAGCTCTCGCGCCAGCGGCTGGGGCTCTACCGCAATCCCTTCGCCGGCTGAACCGCGCCGCGCCGCTTCAGGTGGCGCGCGGCGCGCTTCGCGTCGCAAGCCGGAAGAGCGGCAGCGCCTTTCTCAGGAGCCAGGGCCGCGTGGCGGGCGCCATCCTCCAGGCCACCGCTGCGGATGCGAGCGGCCGCGGCAACAGGCCCGCGCTCAGGAACCAGGCGGCGAGCATGGCGCGCACTCTCAAGGGCAGCCCCTCGCCCGCCATCGCCTGCGCTCCCCGCAATCCGAGCAGCAGGCGCGAGTCCGACGGCCTGGGATGCCTGCTGCGATCGAGGACCAGGGAGCTGATGCGGTTCTCCAGGTGCAGCCAGTCGCGCATTCCCGGCTCGCCGGAGAGCGAAAGCCCCCGTCCGGCGGCCCCCTTCGCCAGGGCGTCGTACCGGTGCAGGTCGTGCTCCAGGGTCCGCCGGAAGTGCTGCGCGCTCGCCGTCCCGCGACTGGCCCAGGCGTTCTCGCCGTGCAGGCGGTAGGTGCCGAGCGGCTCGTCGATGGACAACACCGGCCCGAAGAGCGGCGCCAGCGTGACGAGATAGCCGTCCGCGGCGATGCGGAATTCCGGCTCCGGCATGGGCAGGATGCGCTCGAGGATCGCTCGCGGAAAGGCGTTCCCGCTCATCACCGCGGTCTGGTACCTGCCCGTCTTGAGCAGGAGCGGCACCACGTCGCCGCTGTCGAAGGCGACCTCGCGCGGCGGAAAGAGGTCGATCACCTCACCCGCGGCGTCCACCATGGTGAGCCGGTACTGGATCTTCGCCGCGCCGGGCTGCCAGGCGGAGACCACCCGCTGCGCGGCGTGGGGCTCGAGCGAGTCGTCGGAGTCGAGGAAGATGACCAGATCGCCGCTGCTGGCCGCAAATCCTGCGTTGATCGCGGACCCCTGGCCGCCGTTGTCCTTGAACACGCGCACCACGCCGGCATGGCGCTCGATCACCTCCCGGGAGGCGTCGGTGGACCCGTCGTCCACGACCACCACTTCCGTCTGCGGCCAGGTCTGCCCGAGCGCGCTCTCGATCGCGCGCCCCACGAACTGGCCGTAGTTGTAGTTGTCGATGACGATGGAAACGCGGGGTGCGACCATCGCGGCGAGCATCCCGCAAACCCGGTGCCCCAACAAGGCTGCCGAACTGCGGCGCTTTCCACCCTTCCCACGACCCTTGGCACGGGTGTAGCACTGCTCGGTGTCCAGTGACGGACGGAGGGGCCGGACCGCATGGGATTTCTTCGACGAATCGTTCACCGCGCGCCTAGCGCGCTCCTGGCATTGCTGACGGCTTCCACCTGGGGCTGCGCGAACCTGGGCCAGTACGTGTGGGCGGATTCACTACCTGAGGCCGCAACCCGCGCCCCGTCCGAGTACCAGCTCGCGCCGGGTGACGCGGTCTTCGTGCGCGTCTTCAACCAGGAAAACCTCTCCGGCCGCGTGCGCATCCGGCCGGACGGGCGCGTCACCCTTCCCTTCGTCAACGACGTTCCCGCCGCGGGCCACACCACCCAGGATCTCGCCAAGACCATCCAGACGCGGCTCCGCGAGTTCATCAACCAGCCGGTGGTCACCGTGTCGCTCGACGAGGCGGCGCCCATCCAGGTCTCGGTGCTCGGCGAGGTGGCCAGGCCCGGGGTCTACCCGCAGGAGCGCGGCCAGGGCCTCCTGCGCGCCCTCGCGGCCGCCGGCGGCCTCACCGATTTCGCCCACCGCGACCGCATCTTCCTCGTCCGCAAGGACCCTGCGGGCCGCATCCGCTTCAGCCTCGACCAGCTCGCGACGCCGGGCACCCGCAGCGCGGAGTTCCGGCTGCAGCCCGACGACGTGATCGTCGTGCAGTAGGGGCGCAAGGTGCTGGTCCTCGCCATCGCTCTGCTCGGAACGGGCCTCGCCGTGGATGGGTCCATGCGTCTCGAGGGCCGGGCCGGTTCGGTGGTCGACGGACAGGACCCGAACTCCGTCGCCTGGTCGGGCGACGTGCTCGCGACCGCGCCTGGGCCCGACGGGACCCTGCGCCTGGGTCTGCAGCCCTCCGCGGTGGTGTCCCAGCAGAGCGAAGTCCTGGTGCGCGGCTTTGCCGAGGCCGGGCTGCGCCTCGACCGCGGCTGGCTCAGGGTCCGGCAGCGGCTCGGGTACGGCCAGGTGGACCTCTCTCCGCTCGCCGCCACGACCGCGCTCGCGCCGGGTGAAGTGCTCCAGCCCGTCCAGCCGCCGCCCGCGTCGCGCTTCGTCTCCGTGCAGGAGTCCAACACCGCCGTCGAGCTGGATCTCGCGGCCTCCAACCGCCTGCGGTTCACGAGCCAGGCGGCCTGGGCAGTCACCGGAGGCGCCAACGCCATCGCCCGCGAGACCTTGCCGCTCGCGCGCGGACCGCAGGCGCGAGCTGCCCTGGAATGGAGGGCAACCCGCCTCGATACGGTTCGCTCCGAGCTGACCGGGTCGGACACCCGGTATTCCAACGGCCGCCGCGCCAGCGTGGCTGGCCTCACCACCGGGTGGCGCACCGTCCTCACGCGCGAGAGCGAGCTTTCGCTCGCTGCCGGACCGGGCGTCGGGCGAGCGGAGACGGTCGAGATCCCCGGAGAGGCGCCGAAGGTGACCATCCTGCCGTATCTGCTGGCGAGCGCCGACTATCGCCTGACCGTGAAGGAGACCGTCGTCAGCCTGGGCTCCTCCGTCGAGCCGATGGGCGATCCCCTGAGCGGAGACGTGATCGAGAGAGGCAGCCTGCGGGCGTCGGTGGGCTGGAACCCGCCCCACGGCATCGGCTGGAGCGCGCGCGTGATCGGGAGCCTGGCCCTCACCTCGGGGTCGGGAGGCCCGACCAGCGCCCGCAGCGGCGACCAGTTCCTGCAGGGGGAACTGGGCGCGACCTTGCCCCTCGGGCCGTCCTCCAGCCTCTCCGCGGGGGCGCGCGCGGCGTTTGCGAGCCGGCCGCTGCCGGGCCAGCCCGGAAAGCAGTGGGGGGCGTTTCTCGGCTACACGGTGCAGTTTCCGCTGGTGCGGTGAGCGATGCAGAAATTCATCCTCATCTCCATCATCGCGGTCACGGTCCTGGTCCCGGCGCTGGCGTCGCGCGACCGCAACTCCCGTCGCGCACTGCAGAAAATGCTCGCCTGGAGCGTGCTCGGGATCTTCCTCTACGTGTTATCCTTGCTCTTCATCTATCCACGTCTGTTCTAGGAATCGGAGGGGGCGTGAAGCATCAGCGTCTGCTTGAAACGCACGATGGCACGGCGATCGAGGCTGGCGGGACCGTACGATGAGCCCCAACCGGAACCTCCCCCGCGCCGACCTGACCGACGACGCCTCGCACGAGGACCTCTTCGATTGGGCCAAGGTGCGGCGCTACGTGGCCTTTTCCGCCGGATCGGTGCGGCGCAGGCCGTGGCTCTTCGCGCTGGTCGCAGGCGGCATGGTCGCCTTGACCGCCGGTGCCCTGGCGGTGCTTCCCAAGACCTACCAGGTGGACTGCAAGCTGCTCGCGCAGAAGAACTCGGTCCTCTCGGTGCGGGCCGACGCGAACATGAACGACACGCCGACGCGCTCGGCGGCGGAGATGATCGTCCGCCACGACAACCTGCAGGCGCTCATCCAGCAGACCGATCTGCTGAAGGAGTGGCCCAAGCGCCGCGCACCCATCCTCCGCCTGAAGGACTGGATCTTCGCCCGCCTGCGCGGACCGGCCTCGGAAAAGGACCTGCTGGAGGCGATGACCGGCTACCTGGAGAAGCAGTTGAACGTCTGGACGAACCTCCAGGATGGCACGGTGAGCATCAGCCTGCACTGGCCCGACGGGATGATGGCCTATCGCCTGGTGGATGCCGCGCAACAGAACTTCCTCGAGACGCGCCACGTGCTCGAGATCACCACCATCACCGAGCAGATCTCCATCCTCGAGGCGCACGCCGCCACCCTGAAGTCGGACATCGACAAGCAGGTCGCCGAGGTGCAGCGGCTGCACGACCAGAACGCTCCCAAGGCGTCGCGCGCGGCGCGGCGCCCGCCGGAGGCGCCGGCGCGGGCGAGCAATCCGGAAGTGGAGGAGCTGCGGCGGACGCTCGACGTGAAGCAGCGCGCCATCGCCGACCTGGAGGAGATGCGCCGCCGCCACCTGCTCGAGTTGCAGACCCGGCTCGCCGAGCAGCGGGCGGTCTTCTCGGTCAACCATCCCATCATCATCGACCTGCAGCAGAGCATCGAGTCGCTCAGCCGCGAATCCCCGCAGCTCGCCACCCTGCGCCAGGAGGAGGCCGAGTTGCGCCGCAAGCTCACCGCGCTCGGCGTGGACCCTTCCGCCGTGCCGGCGGGCGTGCCCGGCCTCTCTCCCGATCTGTTCCGCTCCGACATGCTGACCCTCGGCGACGACTCCCCCGCCGAGTACGCCCGCTCGGAGCTGCGCTACATGGTCCAGCAGTACGCCTCGATGCGCGACCGCATCAACGCCGCCCGCCTCGACCTGGATACCGCGCGCGCCGCGTTCAAGTACCGCTATCGCGTGGTGGTGCCGCCGCAGATCCCCAGGGGCCCGGTCAAGCCCAAGCCGGTGCTGATGCTCCTCGGCGCCGCCATCGCAGGCCTTCTGCTCGCGCTCTTCGCCACCACCATGGCCGATCTCCGCTCCGGATTCGTGATCGAGTCCTGGCAGCTGGAAGAGCTGCTGGACTCGCCGCGTGCGATCGTCCAGGTGCGGTTTCCCTGGACGCCACCCTCGCTTCCCGGCCCGGGATCCCCGGCCCCATGAGCCGGGGGAAGGCGCCGCTGCAGATCCCTTCGCTCGACGGCATCCGCGCCGCGTCGTTCATGCTGGTGTTCCTCGCGCACTCGGGGCTCGAGGAGGTGGTCCCCGGAGGCCTGGGCGTCACCACCTTCTTCTTCCTCAGCGGCTTTCTCATCACCACGCTGATGCGCAAGGAGCTCGAGGAAACGGGCCAGGTGAGCTTCCGCCATTTCTACCTGCGCCGCGCGCTCCGCATCCTGCCGCCCTTCTACACCGTTCTCCTCGGCGCCGCGCTGCTCTCCTCCGTCGGAGTGCTGGCGGGACCGCCGCAGTTGCACCCGCTGCTCGCGCAGGCGTTCCACTTCGCGAACTACTGGACCGTGCGCCACGGGTATGACGGGCAGGTGGGCGGCACCGGCGTCTACTGGTCGCTCGCGGTGGAGGAGCACTTCTACCTGCTCTTCCCGATGATCTTCATCCTCCTGCACCGCTTCCTGAAGTCGCCGCGGAGCCGGGCAGCGTTTCTCTGGGCGGCGTGCCTGGGCATCCTGGCGTGGCGCTGCGTGCTCGTGTTCGGGGCCGACGTGATCCCCAACCGGACCTATCTCGCCAGCGACACGCGGTTCGACTCCATCCTCTTCGGCTGCGCGCTGGCGCTGGTCGGCAATCCCGCGCTCGACCCGGCCACGGAGACGTCGCGGGCCCGCTGGCTGCGGCTGGGGCTGCCGGCCAGCGTCGCCCTGATGCTCGGCTCGCTCCTCTTCCGCGAGCCTCGTTTCCGGGAGACCTTCCGCTATTCGCTGCAAGGACTGGCGCTCTATCCCTTGTTCATCTGCGCCGTCCGCAACCCGCAATGGGGCCCCTTCCGCCTGCTCAACCACCCGGTCGCGCGGCGCATCGGCGCGCTCTCCTACTCGCTCTACCTGCTCCATCACGTCGTGATCTTCGGCGTGAAGCACTGGCTCTCCATCCACCCCCTCTTCCAGTCGCTGATCGCCTTCGCCATCGCCTACGCGCTGGCGGAGACGATCTGGCGCTTCATCGAGAAGCCGTGCGCGCGGCTTCGCGGACGCCTCACGCAGCGATCTCCCGTCGAGGCCGCGCCGGTGCTCGCGCCGGCCGGCAGCCCGCAATGAACGCAACGGCGGAGGCCCGCGGCCGCAGCGCGCCGCGCCTGGACCCGCTGGTGGCCGGAGCGGTCGCCGGCCTCGGCCTGCTCATCTTCGCCTGGGTGGTCTTCGCCAACGGCGACCTCGTGCTCACGCTCTTGCCCTTCGGCCTCGCGGCGGTGGCGATCGCGGCGGCGGTGGTGCCGCTGCGCTACTCGGTGCTGGTGCTCGGGTTCCTCGCGCTCACGCTGGAGAACCCCACCGAGCTCCCGGCGGATGGATTGTGGAAGTCGCCGCTCTACACCGTCGGCGCGCTGATGCTCGCGCACATCAACCTCACCATCCCGATCAAGGCGCTGATCTTCTCCGGCCTCGACGTGGCGCTCGTCTTCCTCATCGGAGTCTACGTCGTGCGCCGCATCGCGGGCCTGCGCACCGACATCCGCAGCCAGGTGCCGGTCGCGGCGCCGCTGCGCGCAGCGGCCATCCTCTGCATCGTCACCATCGCCGGCCTCTGGATGTACGGAATGGCGCGGGAGGCGCCGGACTTCGGCAACTCGCTCTGGCAGATCTTCCGCCTCATCTACCTGCCGGTCGTCTTCCTGCTCTTCTGCGCCGCGCTGCGCGGCCCTGCGGACGCGCGCGCCCTGGGCACGGCCTTCCTGATCGCCGCGCTGCTTCGCGCGTCCCTGGCGGTGTACATCCGCAGCCTCTTTCCCGACACCGAGAAGGTGACCTTCGCCACTGTCCACGCCGATTCGATGCTGTTCGCCGGCGCGTTCCTGCTGGTGCTGGTCATCCTCTTCGAGCGCCCCCGCCTGCGCAGCGTGCTCCTCGCCCTCTTCACGCTGCCGATCCTGAGCTTGGGGATGATCGCCAACAACCGCCGCCTCGTCTGGGTCGAGATGGGAACCGGCGTCCTCGTGCTCTACCTGCTGACGCCCTTCACGCGGCTCAAGCGGCGGATCGCGCAGATGGTCACGCTCTCCGTCCCCATCGTGCTCGTCTACGTGGCCGCCGGCTGGAGCTCGAGCTCCGCTGCGTTCGCGCCGGTGCGCACCCTGCGCTCGGTGGTGGATGCGCAGGCCGACCAGTCCACGCTCTGGCGCGACCTCGAGAACTACAACATCTACATGACCTTCAAGGCCAATCCGGTGCTCGGGACCGGCCTGGGCCACGGCTACAACGAGGTCATCAAGCTGCCGTCGATCTCCGGCGCCTACGCGCTCTACCGGTTTGCTCCCCACAATTCGATCCTCGGCCTCTTTGCCTATGCGGGCGCCGTCGGCTTCCTCGGCCTGTGGTTGATCATCCCACTGGGAATCTTCTTCGCCGTCCGGTCCTACCGGCTGGCGACGGCGTCGCGGGACCGCATCATCGCTTTGACCGTCGTGGGCGTGCTCCTCGTCTACGAGCTGCACTGCTACGGCGACATGGGGCTCGGCACCTGGACCTCGGTGTTCCTGGTGGCTCCGGCGCTGGCGCTGGCAGGCAAGCTGGCGGTTGCCACCGGAGCATGGCCGGCGCGGACGGCCCGGGTCCGACCGGACGCGCCGGCCACCCCGCCCTGAGGGCGGAATGCACCTTAGGTTGGACGCGCCACGTTGAGGCACTATACGTATTGGGGTTCGAGAGGCCGGGCCGCACGCCGCCCGGAGCACGAGATCCGAATGCCGACGTCGAATCGCAAGCCGTCCAACGGTAGCCGCGCCGAGCCGGAGCGCTCGTCGGCGCTGGTCTTGCCGTCGGACGTGCGGTTCGGCACGGACTCCGAGGCCCTCGAGGGCGAGCGGGCCTTCCCCGAGTCCTTCGAAGAGCTGAACCTGGTCTGGGCCCAGCTGCGGGGCAACTGGTCGTGGCTGGCGATGGTGCGCGCAGAGCCGGGCGAGTCTCCCGCTCCGATCGCGCGCGCTCTCTGCCGGATCGGCGCGCGACTCTCGCCGTATCCGGTCGAGTTCCTCGAGGCCAAGGACGTCGACCTCGACAGCTCCTGCAAGCTGATCGGCAGGCTGGGAACCCACGCCACCGCCGGCTCCGGATGGGACCTGCCCGGCACCCCGCGCAACGGACCCGACTGGGCGCCGCCGATCATCAAGACCATCGTTGCGCTGGAGAGCCCGCTGGCGAATTCGCTCGCGCTGCCGCTGGCGCTGGCCGCCGACGGCGTGGTGCTGTGCGTCCGCCGCCGTCACGACCGGATCTCGTCGGTGCGCGACACGATCCAGGCGGTGGGCGCGCAGCGCATCGTCTGCTGCGTCCTCGTTGATTAGGCGACGTCGCCCCGCAAACCTCACGCGATCCCTTTGTGCGAAAGGGTGGCGAGATGTGTTCCTCGAGGGAAAAACCGCCTCGAGAACTGTGGTGATCCGCGCCCGCCTGGGCTATCGTTTTCCGGTCTGATCCGCCAAATCAGCTCGCGAGCTGCATCCCGAACCGGCAGTCGGCGGCCTCTCCTCGGACCCCCCCCCGGAGGAAATTGATGCGGGCACGCAGCTTCGCAGTCTTCGCAGTGTTGATCTGGACCGCCTGCGGCGGGCAGACGGGCGGCGCCTCGGGCGCCGCCGCCATCGACGTGAATCCGCAGAGCGCGACGGTGGCGGTCAACGGCACCGGATCGTTCACCGCGGCGATCGCCGGCGCCGCTGCGCCGGTTTCCGTGACCTGGTCGGTGCAGGAGGGAAGCAGCGGGGGAACGGTGGATTCCACCGGCAAGTACACCGCACCCGGCGCGCCAGGAACCTTCCACGTGGTCGCGACCAGCGTGGCGGATCCGACCAAGGCGGGCTCCGCCACCGTCTCCGTCCTCGCGGGTGGCGTCTCCATCTCCATCTCGCCCAAGACCACGTCGACGGCGCTGGGCGGCAGCGTCACGTTCTCGGCCGCGGTCACCGGCGCCTCGAACACGGCCGCGACCTGGTCGGTGCAGGAGAGCGGCGGCGGCACCGTCGACTCCACCGGCAAGTACACCGCGCCGGCCACGGGCGGCACCTACCACGTCGTCGCCACCTCGGTCGCCGATCCGACGAAGTCCGACCTCGCCACCGTAGTGGTGGTCGCGCCGGCGGCGCCGATGCCGCTGATCAGCCGGTCGGTGCCGGCAACCTCGTCCGCAGGGACCGCTTCCTGGGGCCAGGACGCGAGCTACGGCGGCCTGGAGTGGAACTTCCACATCGCCGAGGTCGGGCCGACCGGCACGCTGACCTACGACCTCTCCGGCGTCCCCGCCGCGCAACGGCAGAAGATCCTGGTCGCGCTGTACATGGCCAAGGGAGACCCCTACTACCAGCTCAACTACCAGGCCGCGGTGAGCGGCTCGACCTACACGCCCGACGACACGCCGGACGCCTACGTCCTCGAGGGGGCCACGTCGGCGTCGGGGCCCTGGACCGCGCTCGTCACCGTCGCCAAGAACAACAACCCGTTCAAGTCGCACCTGATCGGCAACTTCGGCGGCAACACCTTCCTGCGCTTCCGCTCGACCAAGGCGCCCTGGACAAACTGCCGGGTCAAGATGGACGTCTACGACGCCAGCGCCGGCGTCAGCGACGGCATCGTCTTCTACGGCGATTCGATCACCACCAACATCTTCCAGAGCGGGTTCTCCGGCTTTCCGCCCCAGTGGTTCTCGAGCCAGGTGCAGGCGAGCCATCCCGGGTTCTTTCCCTTCGTGGTGGGCGGCGGATATCCCTTCACCACCTCCGGCGACGGCGTCGACATGGTGGTGACGAATTCAGGCACCAACTTCAGCGTCGGCCTCACCGCGCCGCTCAAGACGATCTTCAGCGCGGCCAAGTACGCGGCGCTGGTCTGGGGCGCCAATGATGCCCCCGACCAGACGCTGGTGAACGCCTTCCGCGGGAACTACACGCAGATCATCAACGCGCTGCGCGCGCAGGGCCAGACGGTCATCATCGCCTCGCCGAGCTGGTCCAGCGACACGACTCGCCAGGCGGGCCTGGTCCAGCTCCGCGCCGCCATCGGGTTCCATCTTCCCAACTGGGTCGCGAACACCTACGCCGCCGGCACCTACGTCTGGAACGGCGCCCGGGCGTACAAGTGCGTCACCGCCGGCACCAGCGTCACCGGGCCCACCGGCACCGCCGCCAGCATCTCCGACGGCGGCACCGCGCGCTGGAGCTACGTCCCCTCGCTACGCGAGGACTATGCGCTCGATTCCGGCGTCATTCCCGGACCGGACCTCTACAGCGTGTTCCTCAACCACCCGGAGTGGCTGCAGGACGGACTGCACCCGAACGCGACCGGCGAGACCCAGTGGCGCAATGCCTGGGTCAACTGGGCCAACGCGACCATCTACTGATTCGCGCCTGCTCTCCCGGGCGACTCGAGCACCTCCGCGTAGAGGCGCTCGAGCCGCTCCGCGGCCGCGGCCCAGGAGTACCGCTCCTCCACCAGCGCCCGCCCCGCGCGGGAAAGGCGAGCCGCCAGGGCTCCGTCATCGAGCACCCGGCCCACCGCCGCGGCGAACGAAGGCGGATCGTCGCCGATGAGCAGGTGGCGGCCTGCCTCGTACTCGATGCCCTCGGCGCCGAGCGAGGTCGCGACCACCGGCTTCGCCATCGCCATCGCCTCGAGGATCTTGAATCGCGTCCCGCCGCCGATGCGCAGCGGCGCGATGCACACCGCGGCGCCGGCGAGGTGCGGCCGCACGTCGTCCACCCTGCCCGTCACCTCCACGCGAGGGCCGCGGAAGGCCAGCACCTCCGGCGTCGGGTGCTGGCCCACGATCTTGAGCCGGGCCTGCGGGTGGCTCTTCTCCAGGATCGGCCAGATCTCGCGGAGCAGGTACATCAAGCCGTCGACGTTGGGGAAGTAGTTGATGGCGCCGAAGAACATGACGGTGCGGCCGTCCGGCGGCGGGTCGCCCGGCCGCGGCTTGAAGTCGTCCACGTCCACCGAGTTCGGCACCACGGCCGAGCGCAGCGCCGGCACCAGCTCGTGGGCGCGGCGCTCGTCCTCCGGGGAGCAGAAGGCCACCGCGTCGAAGCGCCTCCACGCCAGCACCTCCTCGTGGCGGAGCTTGGGCCAGTTGCTCGAGTTGTGCAGGCGCCGCGCCAGCCCCAGTTCCTTGCTTGCCTGCTGCCGCGCCAGATCGAACTCGATGTTGTGCTCGTCGAGCACCAGGCGCGGCGTCGGCTGTCCCGGCGGCGCCTGCCGGAGCCGCTGCAGCGCGAGAAAGGGCAGCTCGACGTTGACGATGTCGTACCCGCGCCGGGTGAGGCACTGGTGGAGCGCCGCCCGCAGCTGCGGCAGGTCGTAGAAGCGGCGCTCGAAGCTGCGCGGCGAGGCGAGCGACCGGAGCTGGGCGAGGCGCTTCTTGACCCCTTGCCATGCGGGTGCCGGCACGAGGTGCACCTCGCTGCAGTACTTCAGCATCGCCGCCTCCGCGGCGCCCGCGTCGAGGTCGGGCGAGATCAGCGAGATCGCGGCCACGTCGTGCCTGCGCGCGAGCGTTGCCATCAGGCCCTGGATGCGCCGCTGCGCTCCGAACGCGGGCGGGCTGGGGGGAAACTGCGAGAGGAAGAGCAGCTTCAGGCGGCGGGGGACCATCGTTCCTCGTCGGGCGCGGATCAGCGCGGGTAGAGCCGGTCCACTGCCTCCGCCCAGAGCCGGTTGATGGCGCGGATTCCCTCTTCGTCCGGATGCAGCTTGTCCTGCAGGTGCTCCGGGTGGTCGTGGAACCAGGGATACAGGTCCGGTCCGGCCGGCAGGCAGTGGGCCGCTTCAACCTCGGCGATGACCTTGTTGAACCGCGGGATGGTCTCGTGCTGGCCATCGGCGGCATAGGGGATGCGGGCGAGCACCGGCACCTTGCCCGCGGCGAGCAGGCGGCGCACGATCTCCTCCAGGCGCTTTCGAAAGCCGGCGGTATCCTGGTTGTTGCCCGCGCTGTCGTTGGTGCCCAGGGCCACGCCGAAGTAGTGCATGCCCGGAGCGAGCGCGAGCCACTCGTCCAGCCGCGGCAGCACGTGCTCGGTCATGAGGAAGCCGACGCCACCGTTGACCTGCGCCGGATAGAACGCGGCATGCCGCTTGTGGATCAGCTCCTGGAAGCTCGGCTGGTGGATGGGGGCCGCGCGGTCGAAGGCCATGGCGGTGATGCTGTCTCCGAGGAAGAACCAGGAGTCGGTGCCGCCCGACGAGGCGTCATGGACGTCCAGCTCGTCCAGCCGCACGCCGTCCCTGTTGGTGGTGGGCGAAGGGCCGAGGACCGAGAGGCGCAGCCACCTCTGGCCCGCGAAGTCCACCAGGTGGCTCCGGGCGCGCACGGTGTTCCCCGTCACTTCGGCGGCCACCCTCCAGGTGCCGTCCTCGCCGTCCTTCGAATCGGCGGAGGTCTCGAGACGGTAGCTCCCGGGCCCGCCGTAGATGGTCTCCTGCCAGCTGAAGTTGAACGACGCGGTCCAGATGGCCAAGAGCCGCGTGGGCCCGCGCCCGATGTCGAGGGCGATCCACGACGGGTGCTGCGGCGTGGGGTCCACCGTCCACCAGCTGCGGAAGTTCCGGTAGAGCCCGTCGTTGATGGTCTCGGGCATCTTGCCGTTCGAGCGCACGCGCTTGCCGCGGGAAACCAGCGGCATCGGAACCGGCGGCGGCTGGGGCGGGCACACCGCCGGAGCGGAAAGGAGCAGGAGAGCGGCGAGCGGGATCATCGCCGCCATCTTGCCATAGGCGCTCAGCGCCGCGGGGCGCCTTTTGCCATCCACTGCGCGAAGTAGAGGTTGTAGAGCGCCGAGCCCTGCCAGTCGACGTCCACCTCGTTGGTGGACCAGCTGTCGTTGTCGGTGTAGCGCTCCTCGAGCGGTGTGTCCGCGCTGCGCGGGAGCGCCGGGTCTCCCCAGTAGCCCCAGACGGGGATCGGCCAGCCCCACGGCTTGGACCCGTCGCCGGGTTCGGGAAAGGCGTTCGGGCCCCCCGCCACCATCCCGGGAAAGCAGAAGGGCTCGGCCCGAAGCGTCGCCAGCCAGTGGTGGAACGCGCGCTTGCGGGCCCGTGTGGTGCCCGGCAGGCCGCTCACGTAGCAGAACTGCAGGAAGTTGCGGCCCAGCGTGTAGTGCACGTCCGCCACGGCCTGCTCGCAGTCGTCCGCGTTCGCGCCGGCGTCCTCGAGGCAGCGCTTGACGTTGTACGAGCCCACCCGGGTGAACCCCGCGCCGATGGTGCCCCAGTGGTTGCGGGTGGAGAACGCGAAGGGATGTTTCTCGCCGTCCTTGCGCGCGGCCTCGGCATGGGCGCGGAGGCGCTCGCGGATGGCGGCCTTGCGAGCGGGATCTCCCGCCGGAGCGCGCAGGTAGAGCTGCGCGGCGAAGCCGTTCATGTGCAGGTAGCTCGGGTCGTAGTCCAACTCGACGTAGCTGCGCTCGAAGTCGTCGCGGAAACGCGGCTCCGAGGTGGCGAGGAGCATGCCTGCCGCCGCGAACATGCGTACGTGCCTGCCCACCTCGGCGTTTCCGTCGGCGCGCGCCGCCGGGCAGGTGGGGCCGTCGGTGTTCTCGGTGGAATGCGCCTCGAGATAGCGGTAGCCGCCGCGGGCCGCCTCGAGGCAGCGCCTGGCGAAGGCCGCGTCGAAACGCGGGTAGATGGCCGAAGCGTAGGCGAGGTTGCCCACCGCGCGCGCCGTGGCGAGCGTGCCCACCTCGCCCGCCTTGTACGGCGCCGCGTCCTCGATCAGGTTCCTGCCATAGGCGCGGTAGCGCTCCTCGCAGGTGCTGTTGGCGAACCCGCCCGACGCGTCCTGCACCGAGAGCAGCCATTCGAGCCCCCAGCGCGCTTCGTCGAGGAGATCGGGCACGCCGTTGCCCGACTCCGGGATGTTGGTGTCGTCCGCGGCCGGCGCGAAGTCGCTCCACGCCTCCAGCAGCCAGAAGAGCGCGGTGTTCAGCGAGGTGCTGTAGACGGAGAAATCGCCCGCGTCGTGCCAGCCCATGCGGACGCCCGGCGGCGCCTTGCCGGCGTCGCTGGGGTGGAACCACGGCCCCTCGGCGTGCACGCGATCGGTCGCGGTGAAGGCGCGCTGGTAGTAGAACCAGCGCTGCACCGCGCGCACCGCGGGGTCGAAGACTCCCGTTCCGATCTCGAAAGGAAAGCTGGCCTCGCCCGCGTCGTCCTCGATGCGGTAGCGGCCCGGCGCGGTGAGCGCGGAGAAGTCGCCGACGTAGACGGTGCGGATGGGACCGAGGATGTCGGTGTCCACGCTGCGCACGGGCGCGCCGCCGGCGAAGGCCGTCGAGCCGTCCGCTTCGCGCAGCACGCGAAAGCTGCCGAATCTTCGCGGCGCGGTGAACTGCTTGCGCATCGACGGGCCGTAGCCGACCTGCGAGGCGGCCAGGTGCGCGAAGGGCCGTTCCTCCACGCGCATGGCGTACCGCTTGCGGCTGTTCCAGTAGCCGAGCGCGCGCTTCGCCACGCGCGGCGCGAGGGCCGCGGCTCCGGCCAGCGCCACGACCAGCACGGCGACGGTGATCTTCCGCATCGCCGCGCCATCGAAACACAAAGGCGGCGCGCGGACCATCCCGCGCGCCGCCCCCGCGAGTCCTTGCCCAGCCGATCCGGCTGGAGCGCCGCTCGCAAGCGTCCAGGTCCAACACCACAGGCGTAGTTCCTGAGCCGCCTTCGGCGGCCGGAACTAGGGACAGAAGGTCTTCGTGCTCCCGCAGGCGTCGAAGCGTGCGCGCGCCGGCAGCGTCGAGAGCTTGCTCGTCCCGGCGGGATCGACCCACGGCCACGGGTTCGTGCCGAAGAAGGCCGGCTTGCTGGTCAGGTAGAGCGAGGCCGGCAGCGGCTGCGACGCGCCCGACCAGTGGACCAGGTTGGTCACGTAGTCGTAGTTCCCCTCGCGGATGATGGTGCTGGTCACCCGCGGGTCCGCGGTGGCGTTCCAGTTGTCGTTGTTGTAGCCGAGCCGCCACATCCCCACCGGGCTGTCGTTCCAGGGGAAGAATGTCTCGAAGATGTAGCTGGTGTACGGCGAGGGATCCTGTCCCGGCGACCCGAGCACGTTGCCGACGAAGGAGTAGAACATGTGCCCTTCGCCGAGTCCGATCGCGCGGACGTTGTTCGCGTCCTGGAAGGCAAGCGGCGGAATCGACCGGCGCTTGCCGGTCATGTGGTTGCGGAAGGCGGTGATGAAGACCGCGTTTCCCCAGGTATTGTCTCCGTCGAAGTTGAACGACTCGTTGCCCTCGAACAGCTCGTAATGCGGCGTGGTCATGTGCGAGGCGTTGAGCCCGATCTCGACGAAGTTCGCGGCGAAGCTGATCCAGCCGTCCTCCATGTAGTTGTAGCCGATCACGTTCCCGCCACCCGAGGCGCGCATCACCATCACCTTGTTCATGTTCCAGGAGATGTTGTTCTCCACCAGGTTGTCCGACGAATAGAAGGAGAAGGAGATGCCGTAGCCGCCGCCTCCCGGGTTCGGGTCCTGCGTGCTGTGGAAGTAGGAATCGCGGATCACGCAGCGGAACGATCCGTCGATGGCGATGCTCTCGCCCTTCTGGAAGTCGGACTCCACGTTCTTGAGCCAGCTGTAGGCGGCGTTGGAGAAGCGGATGTTTCCGTCGCCGCCGCCGTAGACGTAGAGGTTCTCGATGCCCGCGAACTTGACCACCGGCACCACCGACCCGTTGTCCACGTCGGAGAAGCGCGACAACTGCGCGGTGAAGGCGGTCTGGAAGGTGATGTGGAACGGCGTGGTGAAGGTGAGGACGTTCCCGTTGATCGACTGGATCTCCATCATCTGGCCCACCGGGCGGTTCGGGCGCGTGAACCAGGTGCGCGACACGTCTCCGGGCGGCGAGCGGGTGGGGTTCCACTCGGTGATGCTGGTGTCGGTGAGCTGATCGATCTCGACGATCTCGCCCACCTTGAGGCCCGGGTTGCTCGCCAGCGTGACGGTGTTGGTGCCTTTCACGCCGTCGCTGGCCAGGTTCACCGACTGCGTGAACTTCGGGCCCCACTGCGTGCCGAGAGTGATCAGGTTCCAGGCGATGCCCGTGCCCATCCTCAGCCGCGTCTGCGTCGAGCCCGCCCCGCGCAGGACGATGCCCTTGTTGATCTCCAGCGGGCTGGTGAGCTTGAACTCTCCGGCGGACAACATCAGCACCTGGCCCTCGGGGCAGGCGTCGATCGCCGCCTGGATGCCGGCGGTCGCGTCCACCGAACCGTTGCCGAAGGAGGAGGCGTTGACGGTCGCGCAGACGGTGGTGCGCGAAGGCACGCCGCCGGGGATGCCCGGGTTCCAGACCGTGAGCCGCTGCGCAGGGATGACGTTGGTGATCGAAGGAAGTCCAACGGCGACGGTCACCGCCGCGGTGGCGAGGTGGCCCGCGGTATCGCTCACCGTCAGCGTGTAGGTGGTGGTCGCCGCCGGCGAGACGGCGACGCTGGCGCCGCTGGCGATGGGTCCCACTCCCTGGTCGATGCTGCCGGTCCCGTTGCTGTAGGTCGCGGTCAAGGTGGCGCTCCCGCCGGTCGCGATGCTGCTGGCGCTGGCGGTGAAGCTCTGGATGGAGGGAACCGGGGTGACGGTGATGGTCACGGCGCTCGTCACCTTCACGCCGGCCGGGCTGGTGACCGTCAGCGTGTAGGTGGTCGTCGCGGTCGGAAGCACGGTGACGCTCGCGCCGCTCGAAAGGGCGCCGATGCCCTGGTCGATGCTGCCGGTGCCGCCGCTGTAGGTGGCCGAGAGCGTGGCGTTGCCGCCGGCGAAGATGCTGGTCGCGCTGGCGGCAAAGCTCTGGATGGCCGGCGGAGCCGTGACCGTGAGGGTGACCGCCTTCGTCGCGCTGTGCCCCGAGGTGTCGCTCACGGTCAGCGTGTAGGTGGTGGTCGCGGCGGGCCTGACGGTGACGCTTCCGCCGCTGGCGATCGCTCCCACCGCCTGGTCGATGGTCCCGGTGCCGCCGGTATAGGTCGCGGAGAGCGTCGCGCTGGCGCCGGCGGTGATGCTCGACGGGGTGTCGGTAAAACTCTGGATGGCCGGCGGCGCGGTCACGGCGACGGTCACCGCGGCGGAGGCGCTCTGCCCCGCGGAGTTGGTGACCGTCAGCGTGTACGTGGTGCTCGCGGCAGGCGCGACCGTCACGCTGGTGCCGCTGGCGACGGCGCCGACCGCGTGATCGATGACGCCGGCGCCGCCGCTGTAGGTGGCGGAGAGCGTCACGCTGCTTCCGGCGACGACGCTCGCTACGCTCGAGGTGAAGCTCTGGATTGCGGGCGGCGGCGGGGGAGGCGGGGGCGGAGGCGGAGCGGTCACCGTGACGGTCACGGCGGCGGAGGCGCTCTGGCCCGCGGCGTTGGTGACGGTGAGCGTGTAGGTGGTGGTCACCGCGGGCGTGACGGTTGCGCTGGCGCCGCTGGCGATGGGGCCCACTCCCTGATCGATGACGCCGGTTCCGCCGCTGTAGGTGGCGGAGAGCGTGGCGCTGCCGCCCGCGACCACGCTGGCGGCGCTCGAGGTGAAGGTCTGGATGGCGGGAGGCGGCGGAGGAGGCGGCGGGGGCGGTGCGGTCACCGTGACGGTCACGGCCGCGGAGGCGCTCCGCCCGGCGGCGTTGCTGACGGTCAGCGTATAGGTGGTGGTCGCGGCCGGCGTGACGGTTGCGCTGGCGCCGCTGGCGATCGGGCCGACGCCCTGATCGACGACGCCGCTGCCGCCGCTGTACGTGGCCGAGAGCGTGACGCTGCCGCCCGCGACCACGCTGCCCGCGCTGGCGGTGAAGCCCTGGATGGCGGGAGGCGGCGGCGGAGTCGTCGCGGTGGCGGCGGGGAAGACGGCGATCTGGTCGAAGTACACCGTCGGCAAGGTCAGGCCCGCCGCCTCCTTGAAGGCGATGCGCTCGAAGGTGACGTTGGCGGCCTTGAGCGCGGCGAGCGGCACGCTGCAGTGCGCGAACGCGCCCGCAGGGATGGCGCCGCCCGCACAGTACTGCGCGATGCGCACCTCCGGCTTCCAGACGCCGCCCACCTGCGCGATGGCGTTGATGGCCGGGTTGGCGGTGGCTCCACCGTCGACGTCGAACTCGAGCGTGCCGGCGCCCGCGCCGGAGATCCCGCCGGGCAGGAGGAAGGAGAGGCCGGTATAGGGCCCGTAGGAGACGGCGATGGACCTCGTACCGCTGCTCACCGGCGAGGGATTGGCGAGGTCGTCCGTCACCCAGGACCAGTCCTGCCAGTTGGGCGCGAGCGCGTCGTCGTAGACGAGCACCTGGCGCGAGGGATCGGTGACGGTCACGGTGACGGAGCGCGTGATGGTGCGCGTCGCGGTGGTGACGGTGAGCGTGTACCGGGTGTTGACCGCCGGCTGCACCGTGACCGGAACCCCGCTGGTCACCGGCCCGACGTTGGGCGTGACGACCGCAGTTCCACTGATGAACCTCGCGACCAACTGCGAGGTGGCGCCGACGGGAATGGTCGACGGAGTTGCCTTGAGGGAGAAGGAGAGGAGGTCCGCGGCGTCCTGCACCTGGCCGTCGGCGGAATGACCGCACGCCACCAGGGAAACCGCGAGGAGAGTGGAGAACAGTTTTCCCATTGCACCCGCTCCGATCTGGACGGGCGCTTGCCGCGCCCGCGCGTGTCGAACAGCGGCGCAACGTGGGGATCCAATGATCCAGCGGCAATGTCGCGAAATTCAGCGGCGCGCGCGTCGGGTGCGCAGGGGTATGCGCGGGGCGCATTTCCGATGACTTCAATTTTCGATCCCGCTCGACGGAGTGATCGAATTCAATGACCGATGCTTTACGGATCCGGAGCCGGGACATCCGGGGCCGGCCGTATGGCCGGGCCCCTTCATTTTCATTGCTGGATCACGGACAGAGCGACTTGCCCGTGGTGGTGCAGGCATCGAAGCGTGCGCGCGCCGGAAGCGTTGCCACCTTGGTGGCCCCGGAGGGATCGACCCAGGGCCAGGGGTTCGACCCGAAGAAGGCGGGCTTGCCCGACAGGTACAGCGAGTCCGGCAAGGTCTGCGCCGCGCCCGACCAGTGGACCTGGTTGGTCACGTAGTCGAAGTTGCCTTCGCGGACCACCGTGCTCAACACCTGTGGATCCGGCTGCGCGTTCCAGTTGTCGTTGTTGTAGCCCAGCCGCCACATCCCCACCGGGCTGTCGTTCCAGGGGAAGGTGGTCTCATAGGTGTAGCCGGTGTTCGGCGACGGATTCTGTCCCGCAGTTCCCAGCACGTTGCCGACGAACGAGTACCACCAGTGGCCTTCCTGCAGTCCGGCGGCGCGGGTGTTGCCCTGGTCCTGGAACGCGAGCGGCGCGATCGAGCGCCGCTTCCCGGTCAGGTGGTTGCGGAAGACGGTGATGTACACCGCGTTGCCCCAGGTGTTGTCGCCGTCGAAGTTGAAGGACTGGTTCCCCTCGAAGAGCTCGTAGTGCGGAGTGGTCATGTGCGAGGCGTTGAGGCCCACCTCGACGAAACCGGTGGCGTAGCTGATCCAGCCATCCTCCATGTAGTTGTAGGCGACCACGTTGCCGCCGCCCGACGCGCGCATCACCATCACCTTGTTCATGTTCCAGACGATGTTGTTCTCCACCAGCGTGTCGCTCGTGTAGAACGAGAAGGAGATGCCGTAGCCGCCGCCGCAGGGATTCGGGTCCTGCGTGCTGTGGAAGTACGAGTCGCGGACGATGCAGCGGAAGGAGCCGTCGATGCCGACGCTCTCGCCCTTCTGGAAGTCGGACTCGACGCCCTTCACCCAGCTATAGGCCGCGTTGGCGATCTTGATGTTGCCGTCGCCGCCGCCGTACACGTAGAGATCCTCGACGCCGGCGAACTTGACCACCGGGGCCGCCGGCCCGCCGGCGAAGCTGGCGAAGCGCGTGAGCTGCGCGGTGAAGGCCGTCTTGAACCCGATGTGGAGCGGGCCGGTCAAGGTGACCGTGTTCCCGCTCACCGACTGCACCTCGACGATCTGTCCCACCGGCCGGTCGGGCCGCGTGAACCAGGTGCGCGAGACGTCCCCGGGCGGCGAGCGGGACGCGTTCCACTCGGTGACCGCGGGATCGGTGATCTGGTCGATCTGCACGATCTCACCGGCGGTGACGGCGGGCTTGCTCGCCAGCGTCACCGAGGTGCTGCCCTTGGGGGCGTCGGCGGCGAGGTTGACCGAGGTCGAGTACTTGGGCCCGAACTGCGTGCCGATGGTGATCAGGCTGGCGTTCGTTCCCACCGGCATCAGCAGCCTCGTCTGGGTCGATCCCTGGCCGCGCAGCACCACGCCCTTGGTAATCTGCAGCGTGTTGGTGATCTTGAAGGCGCCCGCGGTGAGCTGGAGGACCTGGCCGACCGGACAGCCGTCGAGCGCCGACTGGATGGCGGCGGTCGCATCGAGGGAACCGTTGTTGAACTTCGCCGCGTCGACGGTCGCGCAAACGGTCGTGCGCGACGGCACGCCGCCGGGAATGCCCGGGTTCCACACCGTGAGCCGGTCGCCGGGCACGAGCGTGAAGGTGTCCACGTAGATGGTGGCGAAATTGCTCTTCGTCGCGTCCGCGGCGGAGGTTGCCACCACGTGGTAGGTCCCGGGCGTCGCCGGCGCCGTGTAGTGGCCGGTGGCGTCGATGGTCCCGCCGGCGCTTCCTTCCTGGACCGACCAGGTGACCGCGGAGTTCGCCGCGCCGCTGACCGCGGCGGTGAAGGTCTGGGCCGCGCCCGGAGCGATGGTGGCGATGCCCGGCGAGATCGACACCGCGGCAGCCGGCACCGCGACCGCGACGATGGCGACGTCGGACTTGGTCGGATCGGCCACGCTGGTCGCCACCACATGGAAGGTTCCCGCCGTGCCGGGCGCGGTGTACAGGCCGGTCGAGTTCACCGTCCCGCCGCCGGCCTCCTGCACTGACCACGTCACCGAAGTCGCCTGGGCCGCTGCAGCGGCCGTGACCGCGGCGGTGAATCCCACCGAGCCGTTGGGGGCAACCGAGGGAGCGTGCGGGCTCACCGCAACGGTCAAGCCTGAAGCGGCGCCCTGGCCGCTGCAGCCTCCGCTGCACGCGGCGATCAGCATCGTTCCGAGAACCACCATGATCCTTGCCTTCATCTGCACCTCGCGTGACGACCGGCGCGTGTGTGCGCGCGAAGTTGCGAACCCGAAGATGATCGTGGTCGTTGGTTTGAACTAGCGTATCCTAACGCCGCTCGCCAGAACCGAATTCCTCTGCGGGCTGCGGTGAAGACCCACGTTGTGTGCCGCGATCCCACCGGAGCTCGCGGCTCCTCTTCGAACTTCCGGGGGGCAGATCTCCAGACATGTGTGGAATTGCCGGAATCGTCGGCCGCATCAACGACAGCAACCGGGCCGCGCTGAAGCGGATGAGCGAGGCGATGGTCCACCGCGGCCCCGACGGCGCAGGCGAATGGGAGTCCGCGCCCGACGATCGCGGCGACGGCGTCCTGCTCGCGCACCGGCGCCTCGCCATCCTCGATCTCTCGCCCGCGGGCGCGCAGCCGATGATCGATCCGGTGAGCGGACACGCCATCGTCTTCAACGGCGAGATCTACAACTTCCAGGATCTGCGCGGCCGGCTGCTCGCCGCAGGCCACCGCTTCGAGTCCACCGGCGACACCGCGGTGATGCTGCGCGCGCTGGGCAGCGAAGGGCCCGCCGCGGTCGCCTCGCTCCGCGGGATGTTCGCCTTCGCCTCGTGGGACCCAGGGCGCCGCAGGCTGCTGCTCGCCCGCGACCCGCTCGGAATCAAGCCGCTCTATTTCGCGCGCCGCAGGGACGGCCGCGGCGAATGGTCGCTGGCCTTCGCCTCCGAGGTCCGCGCGCTGCTCGCCTCCGGGCTGCTCGGGCAGCCGCGGCTCGATGCCGTGGCGGCCGCCTCGGTGGTCTGGAACGGCTTCGTCGCCGGGCCCCACACCGCGGTGGAGGGCGTCGAGTCGCTCTGGCCCGGCCAGCTGCGCATCTTCGATGCCCGCGGAGAGGAGCAGGAGGCGCGGCGCTTCTGGACCGTTCCCGCGCCGGGAGCCGGCGGCGACATCGACGAGGAGCGGCTGGCGGGAGCGCTGGAGGAGTGCGTGTGCCTCCACCTCATCAGCGACGTGCCGCTCGGGGTGTTCCTCTCCGGTGGCATCGACTCCTCGGTGGTGGCGAACCTGGCGCAGAAGGCGAACCGGGGCCCGGTCCACACCTTCACCCTCGCCTTCGAGGAGGGAGAGTTCAACGAGGGCCCCATCGCGCGGCAGATCGCGCAGGCCATCGGCACCGAGCACCGAGAGGTGGTGCTGAAGGAGCAGGAGTTCGTGGGAGAGCTGGACAAGGCGCTCGACAGCCTCGACCAGCCCACCTTCGACGGGCTCAACTCCTTCTACATGTCGCACGCGGTCCGCCGGGCCGGGTTCACGGTGGCGCTGGTCGGCACCGGCGGCGACGAGCTGTTCGGCGGCTACACCTCGTTCCGCGACCTGCCGCCGCTCCTCCGCTGGTCGCGGCGGCTGGGCTTCATGCCGCGCGGATTGCTCGTCGCCGCGGCCCGCATCGCCGCCGGCCGGCTGCAGCCATCCGGCGCGGTGCCGGCGCAGATCCGCTGGGCCAAGCTGCCGGAGATGGTGCGCCGGGGAGACGACCTCATCTCCCTCTACCAGCTCGCCTACGCCCTCTTCCTGCCCGACTTCCAGGCCGCGCTGATGGGCGGGCACGGGACCGCCGGCATGGCGGACGGCCTTCCGCTGGAGCTGCGCGCCCAGCTCGAACAGGAGATCCGCTCGCGCACGCCGCTCTCCGCCATCAGCGTGCTCGAGCAGCGGGTCTTCCTCGGCGAGCGGCTCCTGCGCGACAACGACGCCGCCAGCATGGCCGCCTCGATCGAGCAGCGGCTGCCGCTGGTGGACCAGGTGCTGTTCGAAGACGTGTCCCGGCTGCCCGACGGCGCCCGCTACCAGCCCATCCGCAAGAAGGCGGCGCTGCGGCGCATCGGCCTGCGCGGCCTCGACCCTGCCCTCTTCGATCGGCCCAAGAGCGGCTTCGTCCTGCCCTTCGAGCGCTGGATCCGGCAGGGGCTGAGCGGGCCCATCGACCAGACGCTCCGCGACGCCTCGGCGGTGAGCGCCGCCGGCCTCGATCCGGCGACGGTCGCGAAGCTGTGGAAGGCCTACCTGGGTGGCGCGCCGGGTCTCTACTGGTCGCGGATCTGGGCGCTCTACGTCCTCGTCCGCTGGTGCCTGCGCCATGGAGTGCGCCGATGAGCTCACGCAAGTATTGCCTGATCACCCCCTGCCGCGACGAGGCCCGCTACGCGCGCCGCACCCTCGACGCCGTGGTCCGCCAGACCGAGCTGCCCGCGCTCTGGGTGATCGTCGACGACGGTTCGAAGGACGAGACGCCGGAGATCCTCGCGGAGTACGCCGCGCGCTTCCCCTTCATCCGCGTGGTCACCCGCGCCGACCGTGGCCATCGCAAGGTGGGCGGCGGCGTGATCGACGCCTTCTACGCGGGCCTCGAGACAATGGACCTGGGAGGGTTCGAGTACCTCTGCAAGCTCGATCTCGACCTCGACCTGCCGCCCGGCTACTTCGCCGGCTTGATGGATCGCATGGAGAAGGAGCCGCGCATCGGCACCGCCTCGGGCAAGCCGTACTTCGTGCGGCCCGGGCTGCCCGACGACGACATCCATTTCCCCCTGGTGGACCTCGACAAGCTCGTCTCCGAGATGATCGGCGACGAGAACTCCGTCGGGATGACGAAGTTCTACCGGACCACCTGCTTCCAGCAGATCGGCGGATTCGTCCGCGAGGTGATGTGGGACGGCATCGACGGGCACCGCTGCCGGCAGCTGGGCTGGATCGCCATCTCCTGGGACGACCCGGAGCTGCGCTTCGTGCACCTGCGCCCGATGGGCACCAGCCAGAAGAACTGGTGGACCGGGCGCGTGCGCCACGGCTTCGGCCAGTACTTCATGGGCACCACGCCCCTCTACATGGTGGCGGCCGGGCTCTTCCGCATGACCCGGCCGCCGGTCGTGCTCGGCGGCGTGGCCATGCTGACCGGGTACTTCAAGAGCATGCTCAAGCGGAACCCCCGCTACGGAGACGCCGAGTTCCGCCGCTTCCTGCGCAGCTACCAGTGGGCGTCGCTCTTCAAGGGCAAGAGCGCCGCAACGGCGGAGCTCAACGAGCGCCAGGCGCGGGCCTGGAAACCCCCGCGCTGATCCGCCCGGCCTGGAAGCGACCTCTCGCCGCACGCAGAATCTGCGCCGAGAAAGTGCATCGGACGACGCGGGGTTTCATGCTATTGCGTACGACGTTCATCGCACCCGGGGGCAAGATGGGGCACGAAGAGCTGCGGCGCGGCGACACGGTCGAGGTGAAGGGCCCTGCCGAGATCCTCGCCACCCTCGACGAGCGCGGCACCCTGGCCGGCTTGCCGTTCATGCCGGAGATGGTCGCCTGGTGCGGAAAGCGCCTGACCGTCGATCGGCGCGCCGACAAGGTCTGCGACACCGTCAACTACTCCGGAAGCCGCAGGGTGCCGGAGACGGTGCTGCTGGGCGAAGCCCGCTGCGATGGATCCGGGCACGACCGGTGCCAGGCAGAATGCCGGCTGTTCTGGAAGGAGGCATGGCTGCGCAAGGTGGCGCCCGACGCGCCGCTGCCCGCGCCCTTTGCCGCCGAGGACGCAGCCGCCCTGCTCGCGCGCGTGTCCCCCGCCACCCGCTCCACCGTCGCGGACAACGGCAAGGAGTGGACCCGCTATCGCTGCCAGAACACCGCCATCCCGGACTGCAGCGATCTGCTCAGCGTCTGGGATCCGCGCACGTACATCAACGAGTACACCAACGGCAACGTCTCCTTCGGGCACTTCCTCCGCGTCACCGCGCGCGCCGCCACCTGGGAGCCGGCGCGCAAGCTGGGCCTGGTGCCCGTGATCCACGTCCCGGGCACCGCGACCAAGGATCAGCCGCGCCCGAAGCCGCTCAATCTGCAGCCCGGCGAGTGGGTGCGGATCAAGTCGAAGGAAGAGATCGCGACCATGCTCACCCCGGACGGCCGCGATCGCGGCCTCTGGTTCGATCGCGAGATGGTGCCCTACTGCGGCGGGACCTATCGCGTGCGCCAGCGCATCGGCCGGTTCATCGACGAGCGCAGCGGCAAGCTCACCATCCTCAAGAACGAGGCCATCACGCTCGACGGCGTGGTCTGCTCGGGCGACCGCAGCATCTGCCGCTGGCTGTGCCCGCGGGAGGTCTACCCGTACTGGCGGGAAGCCTGGCTGGAGCGCGTGCAGGCGCAGGCGTCCGCGGCGGCGAGTTGAAAAGGTCTTGCTGCGGCCGGGCAAGCAGCAGCACGTAGGAGTGAACGGGTGTGTTATATTGCACGAGCGGTCAGTCTGAGGCGAAGCGAGGTCCCGGGCTGCCCTCGTTGGGGGATACATGAAGATTCTGCTGACTGGTAGCCGCGGGTACATCGGCACGGTGATGGCCCCGTTCCTTCTCAAGGCCGGCCACGAAGTGGTGGGTATCGACACCGACCTCTACCGCCGCTGCACCTTCGGCTCCTGGAAGGAGTCCATCCCCACCATCGAGAAGGACGTGCGCGAGTTGCGCGTCTCCGACGTGCGCGGCTTCGATGGGGTCATCCACCTCGCCGCCCTCTCCAACGATCCGCTCGGCGACCTCAACCCCAACCTGACCTACGACATCAACCACCTCGCCTCGGTGCGCCTGGCGGCGCTGGCGAAGGAGGCGGGCGTCCCCCGCTTCGCCTTCGCCTCCTCGTGCAGCAACTACGGCGCTGCGGGCGACGAGCCGGTGAACGAGGAATCGCAGCTCAACCCGGTGACCGCCTACGGCGAGTCCAAGGTGCGCGTGGAGCGCGACGTCACGCCGATGGCGGACGACTCCTTCTCGCCCACCTTCCTGCGCTGCGCCACCGCCTACGGCGCCTCGCCCAGGCTGCGCTTCGACATCGTGCTCAACAACCTGGTCGCCTGGGCCTTTGCCTCCGGCAAGGTGTTCCTCAAGTCGGACGGCAGCCCCTGGCGGCCCATCGTCCACATCGAGGACATCAGCCGTGCGTTCCTGGCCGTGCTCACCGCGCCGCGCGAGATCGTGCACGCGCAGGCCTTCAACGTGGGCCGCAACGACCAGAACTACCGCATCCGCGACATCGCGCAGATCGTGAAGGAGACGGTGCCCGGCTGCGAGATCGAGTTCGCCCGGGACGCCGGCCCCGACAAGCGCAACTACCGGGCCGACTTCTCCAAGATCGCCCGCGTGCTGCCCGCCTTCCAGCCGCAGTGGGACGCGCGCAAGGGCGCAAAGCAGCTCTACGAGACCTACAAGGGCATCGGCCTGCGGCTCGAGGACTTCGAGGGGCCTCGCTACCGGCGCATCGACCAGATCAAGCGCCTGATGAGCAGCGGCAACCTGGGAGCGGACCTGCGCTGGCTGTCCGAGCCGGTCGCTGCCTGAGGCCACAGCGCGAAAGGGGCAACCCGTGATCTTCACCGAGACGAAGCTGAAGGGCGCGTTCATCCTCGACCTGGAGAAGCGCACCGACGACCGCGGCTTCTTCGCCCGCACCTTCTGCCAGAACGAATTCAGGGAGCACGGGCTCAAGCCGGTCATCGCGCAGGCGAACGTCGCGTTCAACGCGCGCAAGGGCACGCTGCGGGGGATGCACTTCCAGTACCCTCCCCATCCAGAGACCAAGCTCGTCCGGGCCACCCGCGGGGCCATCCTCGACATCATCGTCGACCTGCGGCCGGAGAGCCCCACCTATCTGCAGTCCGTCGGCGTCGAGCTGACCGCCGACAACCACCGCGCTCTCTACGTGCCGGAGCGCTTCGCGCACGGGTACCAGGCGCTCGAGGACGCGACCGAGACCAGCTACCAGGTGGGCGAGTTCTACGCCCCGGCCACCGAGGGCGGGCTCTCGCCCTTCGATCCCCGGCTGAAGCTGCAGTGGCCGCTGCCGGTCAGCGTCATCTCGCCGAAGGACGCCGCCTGGAAGCACCTCGACGAGATCGAGGCGGAAGTCAAACGCAGGATGACCGTGTAGCGAGGGCGCGATGATCATCGTCGACAGGGCCTTGAAGGCCCGCGAAGAGCAAGGCAAGCCCATCCGCGTCGGCATGATCGGCGCGGGCTTCATGGGCCAGGGGCTGACGAACCAGATCGTCCACAGCGTGCCCGGCATGCGCATGTCGGCCATCTACAACCGCAAGCCCGAGCGCGCGCTCGGCGTCTACAAGTACGCCGGCTGCGAGGACGTGCGGCTGGTCTCGAGCCAGTCCGCGCTCGACGAGACCTTGCGCCGCGGCCTTCCCGCGGTGTCCGAGGATGCCTACGCCATCTGCCGCTCGCCGGAGATCGACGTGATCGTCGACGTCACCGGCTCGGTGGAGTTCGGAGCCCGCATCATCCTCGAGGCATTCGAGCACGGGAAGCCGGTGGTGCTGATGAACGCCGAGGTGGACGCAACCATCGGTCCCATCCTGCGCGTCTACGGCAAGAAGCACGGGCAGATCCTCTCCGCCTGCGACGGCGACGAGCCCGGGGTGCAGATGAACCTGGTGCGCTGGGTGAAGGGCCTGGGCCTCACCCCGCGGGTGATCGGCAACGTGAAGGGCCTGCAGGATCCCTACCGCAACCCCACCACGCAGAAGGGCTGGGCGGAGCGCTGGGGGCAGAACGCGGCCATGGTCACCTCCTTCGCCGACGGCTCGAAGATCAGCTTCGAGCAGACCATCGTCGCCAACGCCACCGGCTTCAAGGTGAAGCAGCGCGGGATGTCCCGGGGCATCAAGTACGACGGCTCGATCATGGACATCCACAAGCTCTACGACGGCGACCTCGACCGCATCCGCGAGATGGGCGGCATGATCGACTACACGGTCGGTCCTCCGCTCATCAAGGTGTTCGTCCTCGCGGAGCACGACGACCCCAAGCAGCGGCACTACCTGCAGCTCTACAAGATGGGCGACGGGCCGCTCTACCCGTTCTGGATCCCCTACCACCTGGTGCACTTCGAGACGCCCTTCTCCATCGCGCGGGTGGTGCTGTTCGGCGACGAGCTGGCGCCCTCGCTGGGCGGGCCGGTGGTGGAGGTCTGCGCGGTGGCCAAGCGCGACCTCAAGGCCGGCGAGGTGCTCGACGAGTACGGCATGTACATGACCTACGGCGAGGCCTGCAACGCCGAGGAGATGTGCGCCAACCGCTACCTGCCCGAGGGCCTGGTGGAGGGCTGCAGGCTCAAGCGCGACATCGCCAGGGACCAGGTGCTGACCTACGCCGACGTGGAGCTGCCCGAGGGGCGCATCGCCGACCGGCTGCGCGCGGAGCAGTACCGGCACTTCCGCAACGAGACCTGGCTCGAGGAGCATCTGCAGCGCGACGCCGGGCGGAGCGCAGCAGCGGCGGCTGGAGAGCTGCGCATCTGAGGGGCGGAGCGACGCGCCCGGAGACGGAGAGGGGGCTTTTCGAATGAAGGTCGTGATCTTCTGCGGTGGGCTGGGAATGCGGCTGCGGGAGTACTCGGAGTCGGTCCCCAAGCCGATGGTGCCCGTGGGCTATCGCCCCATCCTCTGGCACGTGATGCGCTACTACGCGCACTTCGGCCACAAGGAGTTCATCCTCTGCCTGGGCTACAAGGGCGACTCCATCAAGCGCTACTTCATGGACTACGACGAGACGGTGTCCAACGACTTCGTCTTCAGCGAGGGCGGCAAGAAGGTCGACCTGCTCGCGAGCGACATCGACGACTGGAAGATCACCTTCGTCGACACCGGGCTGAGCTCCAACATCGGCATGCGGCTCAAGGCGGTGCAGCCGTACCTGAGCGGCGACGAGATGTTCCTCGCCAACTACAGCGACGGCGTCTCCGACCTGCCGCTGCCCGCCACCATCGACTTCATGAAGCAGCGGCCCGACGCGGTGGCCTGCTTCGCCGGCGTGGCCCCCTATGCCAGCTACCACCTCGTCTCCGTGGAAGACGACGGCAGGGTGAAGAGCATCCGCCACGTCAAGGACTGCGGCATGCGCATCAACGGCGGCTACTTCGTGCTCCGGCCGGAGATCTTCGAGTGGATGCGGCCCGGCGAGGAGCTGGTGCAGGAGCCCTTCCAGCGGCTCGCCGCAGCGGGCAGGCTGCTCTCCTACTCGTACGACGGCTTCTGGGCGTGCATGGACACCTTCAAGGACAAGCAGCTCCTCGAGGACCTGTACTCGCGCGGCCACGTGCCCTGGGAAGTGTGGAAGAACGGCGGCCCGGCGGCGGCCCGCTGAGCATGGAGCGGGTGTCGCTCCTGGGCGGAAGCGTGCCCCGGCGGGTGCTCGCGCTGGGCGCGCACTGCGACGACATCGAGATCGGCTGCGGCGGCACGCTGCTCAGGATGATCGCCGAGCGTCCGCAGCTCGAGGTGCGCTGGGTGGCGTTCGCCTCCACTCCCGCCCGGGCAGAGGAGGCCCGCGCCTCGGCGGCGGCCTTCCTCGCGCACGCGGCGAAGTTTGAGGTGGTCATCCACGCCTTCCGCGACGGCTACCTGCCCCACTCGGGCGCAGCGGTGAAGGACGAGTTCGAGGCGCACAAGCGCGCCTTCTCGCCCGACCTGATCTTCACGCACTATCGCAACGACCTGCACCAGGACCACCGACTCGTCTCCGAGCTCACCTGGAACACCTGGCGCAACCACATGATCCTCGAGTACGAGATCCCCAAGTACGACGGCGATCTCGGCGTCCCCAACTTCTTCTCGCCGCTCCAGGCCCGGACGCTGGAAGAGAAGATCGCGCTGGTGATGAAGCACTTCCCTACCCAGGCGGGGAAGCCCTGGTTCACCGCGGATCTCTTCCGCGCGATCGCGCGGATCCGCGGGATGGAGTGCGTGGCGCCCGAAGGTCTCGCCGAGGCGTTCTACTGCCGTAAGGCTGTGTTCTAGCTCGCGTTTCTTTCCGGCGGCCCCGCTCCACGGCGGGCGGCGCCTGTGCGTCTTTTCCCCACCTTCAGCGACAAAGGGCGCGGCGACCAACGCCGGAAGACGCCGCCCCCCGGGGTGCAGTAGCGTTCCGTTGGGGGAAGAAAAGAACATGCGTCTTCGGAGACAGGCAGCGGCTCCCGCGGTGGACGTCATCCCTTCGGTGCCGGGGATGATCTCCAGCGGGAGACCGTCGATCCGGGCTGCGCAACCGCACCCGCGGCGCATCGCCTTCTTCGGCAACTTCGGCACGCAGAACCTCGGCAACGAGTACACGCTCGCAGCCATCCTCGCGAACGCGCGCCGGCGCATGCCGGACGCCGAGCTGACCTGCATCTGCACCGACCCGGACGACGTGACGGCGCGCCACGGGGTGACCGCGATCTCGATGTCGTACCGGTACTCCAGCGCGTTCATCGCCGCCGCGCGGCGGATGTCGGGGAGCCGGGTGATTCGCGCGATGCGCCGCCTCTTCGTCCGTATTCCGCGCGAGCTCGCCGAGCTCGTGCGGGCCTTCCGGGCCCTCCGCGGGGTCACGACCCTGGTGATGACCGGCACCGGAATGCTGAGCGACGTCGGCATCGGGCCCTTCGACCTGCACTGGGAGATCCTCAAGTGGTCGGCGCTGGCGAAGCTGCGCGGCGCGAGGGTGGTCTTCGCCAGCGTCGGCGCCGGCCCCATCGCGAGCAGGACGAGCCGCTGGATCGTCAAGCGGGCGCTGGCGCTCGCGGACTACCGCTCCTATCGCGACGCCTGGTCCCGGTCCTACCTCGAGACCATCGGCTTCGATGCCGCCCACGATCACGTCTTCCCCGACCTGGCCTTCAGCCTGCCTCCCGAGGTTCGCGCGGCGCGCAGCGGACCGCGCCGCGTCGTCGGCGTCGGCCTGATGGACTACTACGGCACGCGGGCCAGCCCGCGGGTCGGGGAGGAGGCCTACCTCGCCTACGTCTCCAAGGTGACCCGGTTCGTCTCCTGGCTGCTGGAGCGTGGATACGACGTCCGCCTCCTCATCGGCGACGTCTCCTACGACACGCGCTCGAAGAGCGACGTGCTGCGCAGGCTGCGCGAGTCCGGCGCGCCGCCGGCGGACGGCCGCGTGGTCGCCGCCCCCATCACCTCGGGCGAAGAGCTTCTCGCGGAGATCGTCCGCAGCGACCTGGTGGTCCCGATGCGGTTCCATACCGCGCTGCTCGCGCTCATGCTCAAGAAGCCCGTGCTCGCGCTCTCCTACCACCAGAAGTGCGCCGCCCTGATGAAGTCGTTGGGGCTGCCCCAGTACTCGCACGACGTCGATCGGGAAGGCGCGGAGCACCTGATCGAGCAGTTCGTCGAGCTGGAGCGGAACAGCGCGACCTTCGCGCCGTTCGTCGAGGCCCGCGCAGCCGAGTGCCGCCGCGCGCTCGACGAGCAGTACGGCCGAATCTTCGGGTGGCCGCGGGGAGCAGCGGCATGACCGGAGTCATCCTGGAACGCTTTGCCAGGCTGCGCCTCTTCGGAAAGTCGCCGCTCAGGGCGTACCTAAAGATGAACGACTCGGTCTGGGAGCGCGTGGTCTCGCCGCGGATGGTGAAGCTGAAGCCCGTGGTCTCGTACGGGCGCTTCCTCCATTCGCTGGTCGTCGCCCATGCCGATCGGCGCATGTACCTGGGCACGTTCTTCTTCCGCAACCGGCCCGAGCTGGCGCTGATGGCCCGCCTCTGCAAGCGCGTCGCGGACGGGGGACGGCCGGTCAGGATGGCGGTGGTCGGCTGCAGCAACGGGGCGGAGGTCTATTCCATCGCCCACGTGCTGCGGTCCACCCATCCCGAGCTTCCCTTCCTCTGCAACGCTCTCGACCTCTCCGCCGACGCCGTCGAGGTCGGACGCCGCGGCGAGTATCCAACCGGGTTCCCCAACCTGGTGCAGGAGCACATCTTCGACCGCATGCGCCCGGAGGAGATGGAGCGGATGTTCGATCGGGACGGCGGAATCCTGCGCGTCAAGCCCTGGCTCCGCGAAGGAATCGAGTGGCGCGTGGGCGACGGCGCCGATCCGGCGCTCGCCGCAGCGCTGGGACCGCAGGACGTCGTGGTCGCCAACCGCTTTCTCTGCCACCTCGAGCCGGAGGCGGCGGAGGAGTGCCTGCGCGGCGTGGTCCGGCTGGTCGCACCTGGAGGGTATCTCTTCGTCTCCGGGGTGGACCTGGACGTGCGAACGCGCGTCGCGCTGGAGCTCGGCCTCGAGCCGGTGGAGGACTCGCTCGAGGAGCTCCACGAGGGAGATCCGTCGCTGCGGGCGAGCTGGCCGGCCCGCTACTACGGGCTCGAGCCCATCGACAAGGGCCGGGCGGACTGGAAGATCCGCTATGCCTCCGTGTTCCAGCTCCCCTGATCCGTCGCGCCGATGACTGAACGGCCGGCCCGTGCTATTCGTCCTACGCGGTTCGCGGGACGCGCGGTGCGGGACTCAGCTCGGAGACGGGGAGTCGTTGAAACCAATGTCCTTTCTCGGGGCCCCTGCAGGCGCAGCCCACATCGCCCTGGAGACGGGCAACGGCAACGTGCTGCAGCTCTCGATGCGGCGGGTCCACGACCTGGTTGCCTTCTGCCTTCCCTACGAGCTCGAGGACGTGGTGAAGGAAGCCACCGGCGCCGACCGGGTGGAGCCCTCCGACTTCGACGCCATCGAGAGGGCGCGCCGCTTCTACAAGCTCGGCCGGCTGGCGACGCGCTCGCGCAGGCTCGCGCGCACGGTGACCCCGGACCTGGGCGCGGCCGGGCTGACCCGGGACTACGAGCTCTTCTTCCCGGTGTTCAACCACCCCTTCGAGCTCTTCGCCCTCGCCGCCGTGCCCGACTGGCGCTCGCGCTGCCGGGTGGCGGCGTGCTTCGTGAGCGAGATCTGGGTGCAGGAAATCCCCGAGTACCTGCTCGAGCTGCTCGCCGACTTCGACCACGTCTTCATCGGCATCCAGCACCCGGTGCAGGACGTGGCGCGCATCGTCGGCCGGCCCTGCACCTATCTGCCGCTGGCGTGCGACGTTCTGCGCTTTGCCCCGTGGCCGAACCCGCCTGCCCGCGCCATCGACGTGTGCAACATCGGGAGGCGGTCGGCCGTGACGCACGAGGCGCTGGTGCGGATGGCGCGCGAGCGGCGCATCTTCTACTACTACGACACGGTGCGCGCGAGCGGCGAGCGCGGCAAGCAGATGACCTTCAGCGTGGGCAACGCCAGCGAGCACCGGCTCCTGCTCGCGAGCCTGCTCCAGCGCAGCCGCTATTACGTGTCCAACCGCGCGCGGGTCAACGAGCCCGAGGTCACCGAGGGCCGCGAGGAGATCTCCGCCCGTTTCTACGAGGGCATCGCGGCCGGCGCCGTGCTCATCGGCGTGCCCCCGAAATCGGCGGAGTTCCGCCGGCAGTTCGACTGGCCCGACGCGGTGATCGAGATTCCCTTCGACTGTCCGGACATCGCGGAGCGGCTCCGGGCGCTCGATGCGGATTCGGCGCGCATGGAGCGCATCATGCGCGAGAACGTGCGCCAGGCGGCGCTACGCCACGACTGGATCCACCGGCTGCGCACCGTCTTCGAGACGCTGGGGTTGAAGCCCACCGAAGGGATGCTCGCCCGGGAGGAACGGCTGCGCTCGCTGGCGGCGCTCGCCTCAGGCGGCGCATAGCCTCGCGAAACGGTGATGTGAAGGCGCGACAGATCGGTAGTCCAAGACTCGGCCGAGCCGGATGGCCGGGAATCCGCAGCGGAAGGCTGATCCATCCCCGGCATCCGCCGCCGCAGCAAGCGCACCCGCGGCGTCCGCCAGTCAACCGGTTGAACCGGGGCAAAGTCAGTTCAACCGGTTGAACCCATCCGCGCCGACGGCACGCCGCAGCGCCGACGCGGCACTGATCACGTCGCGATGCGACGCGGCGGAGGGCTGCAGCGCTGCCGCCAGCGCCATCGCGTCCCTCTTCGACCGCTGGAAGAAATCCGTCTCGGTCCACGCCCGCGCGCCGCGTGCAGGGACGGCAACCCCGCATGCCCTGGACCGACCGGCATTGCGGCTAGGAGGCCCCTTCGACAAGGCGCCGCACGTGATCCGCGATGGCGAGCACCGAGGTGAGCCCCGGCGACTCGATGCCGAACAGGTTCACCAGCCCCGGTACCCCGTGCTGCGCGGGACCGTCGATCTGGAAGTCGGGCGCCGGGCTTCCCGCGGGAGCGGTCTTGGGCCGCACGCCGGTGAAGCCGGGGACGAGGGCACCGTCGGGAAGGCCGGGGTAGTAGCGGCGGATGGACGCATAGAAGCTTGCCGCCCGCGACTCGTCAAAGGCGTAGTCCACGCCCTCGCACCACTGCACGTCCGGACCGAAGCGAGCCTGGCCGGCGAGGTCGAGGGTGAGGTGGGTGCCGAGGCCGCCCGGCACCGGCACCGGATAGACGAGATGGCGGAACCGGTGCTGGCCGGGCATGACGAAGTAGTGGCCCTTGGCGAAGTGCTGCGGCGGGATGGCCGCTGCCGGAACCCCCTCGATGCGATGGGCCACTTCCTGCGCCCAGGGGCCCGCGCAATTCACCACCAGCCGGAAGCGCACCGCCACCGCCTCGTCGCCCGCCACCAGCTCGATGCCGGAATCGGTGACGCGGCCGGAGCGCACCGGCGAGCCCAGCGCCACCTGCGCGCCCGCCGCCTCCGCGTCGCGCTTGAGCGCGGCCATGAGCGCGTGGCTGTCGATGAGCCCGGTGGACGGCGAGAAGATCCCGCGCACGCAGGAGACGTCGGGCTCGAGGTCGTGGACCTCGGCCTGGGTGAGCACGACCAGATCCATGACTCCGTTGGCCTCGGCGGCCGCCCTGAGCTTGCCGAGGGTGGCGATCTCCTCCTCGTTGGTGGCGACGATCAGCTTGCCCGGCCGGGCGTGCGCGATCCCGCGCTCGGCGCAATAGGCATAGAGCGCCTGCCGCCCTTCGACGCAGAACTGCGCCTTGAGCGAGCCCTTGGGGTAGTAGATGCCGGCGTGGATCACCTCGGAGTTGCGCGAGCTGGTGTGCATTCCCACCTGCCGCTCGGACTCGAGCACCACCACCTCGCGCCCCGCCCGGGCGAGCGCCCGCGCCACGCCGAGGCCGATGACTCCGGCGCCGATCACCGCGACGTCCGCCGATTCCATCATGGGTCCACACTCCGCGCGTTCTACGACGACGTCGACCTGCGACGACCCGAGAGCTATGCCTCGCCCGCGCCCGACTCCAGCGCCACCGCGGCGGGAGGCGGCTGGGGGCGATCCTTGCGCAGCGCCGACTGGAGCAGGTCCAGATCGCGGCGGCGGAGCAGCCCGGTGGCGAGCGAGCAGAGAGCGAAGGCCCCGACGCACACCGGAATGCCGACGAAGATGGGCAAGGGCGGCAAGGCTTCGAAGAGCAGCGCCGTTCCCGCGACGCACGCGACGGCCTTGCCCATGTCGACCGCCATGCCGGGGCCGAGGCTGCCTTTCGGCATCAGCCACAGCGCTCCCGTGAAGACGACGAACTCGCTGAGGATGAAGGCCGCCACCGTGCCCATGCCGCCGTTTCCGTAGTGGCTCTGGAACCAGGGGATGAGCAGCAGATCCAGGCCGGTGCTCACACCGACGCTCGCGAGCTTCACGATCGAGAAGGAGCTGGCGCGGCCCATGGCGGTGAGCGCGTTGCCGAACATCACGTCGATGAAGAGAAGGAAGAGCCCGGGCCCGAAGATCTTGAGGATCATCCCCGCGGGACCGAACTGCTTGTGCCCGTAGACGAGCGCCACGGCGGCGTCAGCGAAGACCCACGTTCCCACCGCGCCGAGCGAGCCGAGCCAGAGCGCGGGCCGCACCGTGGCCTGGAACTCGGACTTGAAGTGGGGCAGCGACCCCGCCGCCCGCGAGAGCCTGGGAAATGCCGCCGCGCCGATGATGAGGGCCGGAGCGATCAGGGTTCCCATGATGTTCTTGGCCGCGCCGAACCAGCCCATCGCGTCGGCGGGCACCAGCTTGGAGAGGACGACCGCGTCGAGATAGGGCTGCACGTGCACCGCGACCATCATGCCGACGA
The DNA here is from genome assembly GCA_035702105.1 of Myxococcales bacterium. Classification (GTDB taxonomy): domain Bacteria; phylum Myxococcota; class Myxococcia; order Myxococcales; family 40CM-4-68-19; genus 40CM-4-68-19. Next base: position 40,014 of record DASSQZ010000230.1, read on the forward strand.
TGGTGGTCCCGCCCTTGAAGACCTCGCGCGCCGTTCCCCGCGAGAAGCGGACGGAACCCTGCGCAACGCGCCGGTAGAGCCGCGCGGCAACGAACAGGGCCACGCCACCCGCGAGCGCCTGGGAGACGATGACGCCGCCGAGGCCGGTGCCGAGCGCGAGGGCGGCGATCGCGAGCGCGAGACCCACGCCCTTGTTCACCACCGAGGTGGCGGCATCGAGCTCCATGCGATCGCGCCCGCGGAAGGCGAAACAGAAGGTCTGGGCAAGCGCGAAGGGAAGCATCACCAGCAGATAGGCGACGGTGAACCAGCAGGTGCGCCTGTCGTAGCCGAGCGCCCAGGCCAGGAGCCCCGCGGGGACCGCCACGGCGAGCGCGCCGAAGAGCCGCAGGCCGAGCGTGCTGCCGACGAGCGCGCCGCTCCGCTCCGGCGTGCGGGCCACCTCGCGGATGACGTAGAAGAGCTGTCCCCAGTCGACGAGCACGTACGCGAAGGTCGCGAACGAGCTGATCAGGAAGTAGACGCCGAAGTCGCGCGGACCGAGCGTCCTGCCCACCGCCGCGCTGAAGAGGATGGCGAGCGCGGTGGTGGCGACCTGCCCGAGCACGAGGTGGAACGCGTTCCTCGCGATCGAGGCGCGGGGCGCGTGTTGCCCTGTCTCCAAAGGCAGTGCGTCCGCTTTCGCCATCTGGCCTGTACCTAACATGAGGTGGGGAGCGCGCCGGCACGAATTCGTGTCGCAGCGGCGGGAGGCGCCGCTTGCCATGCCTTCCGTCCCTGAATCTCCGCAGAAATCGCGTCGGGGTGTAAAGCCGGTTCCAGCAGGGCTGGATGCGCAACTGTAGAAAATTTAATGATTACAGCACGTTCATGACGCAGCGCGCTTAGGCCCTTGACGCTACTCCGCATGTTTACCTACAAGAGGCCCCGGGGGGCCGTCCGGGCTTCAGTGACGGCGGCAAGGAACGGCTATGGCGGATATGAATTCGGCATCCGGCAGCGCGCTGGCGGGAAAACTCTCGCCCGGGTTCACTTCGAAGGTGAACCTCTTCGTCGACATCGCGATCGTCCTCATCATGACGTTCGTGGCCTCGTCGTCGAACCCGGACGTCGACATGGACGACGTGCGTGGGCTCTTCTGGATCGCAACCGCAGCGATCGCAGCCTGGGTGGTCACCGCCGCCGCGCTGCGGCACTACAGCGTCCTCGCCTACGACCGCAGCGGCCTCGATGACACGGCGATGGTCAGCGTTCACGTGGCGGCGATGATGACGCTGACCGCGCTCGTCGAGCTCTTCATCGGCGGCCGCGAACCGACGCCGAACATCCCGCAGCTCCTCGTCCTCGTCTGGTGTTCGGCCGCCCTGGCGCGCTGGTTCTTCCGCAGGCTCGCGCATGGCGAGCCGCCATTGGACGACGTCCTCATCGTCGGCATCGGCCCCATCGGCCGGCTCACCGCGAGCGACCTGCGCCAGCGCGGGCGCCACCGCGTGATCGGCCACCTGAGATACGACAACGAGAACGGCCGCGAGACAGGGCTGCTCGAACGCAGCTATGCCACCGACGGCGCCATCTGCCGTATCGTCGGCGGCATCGGTCAGCTCGAGCAGGTGCTGCGCACGGTGGCCGTGGACGAGGTCTACGTCGCAGGCAAGGTCCGGACCCACGGCGAGGAGATGCAGGACGCCATCCGGGTCTGCGAGAGGTTCGGCATCCCCTTCGCGGTGCCGGCCTACGCGTTCCGCCTCGACCGCGCGCAGGCGGTCGAGGCCAACGCGGTGTCCGACGGCTACCTGCACTACGAGACCCACAAGCCCATGCCGCAGCAGCAGGCGATGAAGCGGCTCTTCGACATCGTCGCCTCGGCGATGGCGCTCTGGCTCCTGCTGCCGCTCTTCGTGGTGGTGGTGGCGCTGATCAAGCTGACCTCGCGCGGCCCGGTGTTCTTCCGCCAGACCCGGGTCGGGCGGCACGGGCGCACCTTCAACATGCTCAAGTTCCGTTCCATGGTGGCGAACGCGGAGAGCCTCAAGGCCTCGCTCAGCGCCATGAACGAGCAGGCCGGCCCCGTCTTCAAGATGCGCCGTGACCCGCGCGTCACCCGCATCGGCCGCTTCATCCGCAAGTACTCCATCGACGAGCTGCCGCAGCTCATCAACGTGCTGCGCGGCGATATGAGCGTGGTCGGGCCGCGGCCGCCGACGCCGGACGAGGTGCTCAAGTACGAGGTCTGGCAGCGCAGGCGCCTCTCCGTGCGCCCGGGCCTCACCTGCATCTGGCAGGTCTCCGGGCGCAACCAGATCTCCTTCGAGGACTGGATGCTGCTCGACATGCAGTACATCGATCACTGGTCGCTGGCGCGCGATTTCCAGTTGATTTTTCGCACCATTCCGGTCGTGATCACCGGACGTGGCGCGAGCTAGAGAGACGATGACGGAACCGCGCAGCCTGGTGCTGGTCGTCGAGGACGAGCCGGACACCCGCAAGCTGGTCCGCAAGTACCTGGAAAAGCTGGGCTTCGACGTGCTGGAGGCAGCGAGCGGCAAGGCCGCGCTGGCGGTGCTCGAGGAGCACCTTCCGGCGCTGGTGTGCCTCGACCTCATGTTGCCCGAGATCAGCGGCTACGACGTCTGCGAGCGCATCCGCGCCACGCCGCGGCTGCAGGGCATGCCCGTGCTGGTGATCTCCGCCCGCTCGCAGCCGCCCGACCGCGCGCTCGCGGAGGAAGTTGGGGCGACGGCCTACCTGATCAAGCCCATCCGCTGGAACACCTTCTCCGAGACCGTTCTCCGGCTGCTCGGCAAGGACGCCCCCGCCGGCAGCGGCGCGGGCTGACCCGATGCCTGCGCGTGGAATGGCGACGCACGCGCTCATCGTGGAGCCCGACGCCGCCCGGGCGGCGCAATACAGCCACCTGCTCGAGCGGCGCGGGCTTGCGCCCACCGTGGTGCAGAGCGGGGAAGAAGCCCTCTTCGCGCTCTCGCACCTGGGTCCGCTGGCGCTGATCCTCATCGAGGCGGCGCTGCCGGACGGCGACGGCCTCTCCTTCCTCGAGGAGATCCGCGGGTCGCTGCGGGAGGAGACGGCGCCGGCCATCCTCATCGTCGGCACCCGCAACGCGCACGAGAAGGCGGCGCGCGCCATGATCCGCCTCGGCGTCACTGCGCTCCTGCCGCCCTCCCACACGCTCGGAAGCCTGGAACGGGCGGTGGATCGCGCCATCGACCGCAAGGCGGAGTCCGACGCGGGGGCGCCGCCGGCGCCGGCGGAGCTGCCTCCGGAGACGGAGCCGCCCGCGCCGTCCATCGTCGGATCGCACCCGCTGGTGCGGGAGCTCGCGCTCCTGCCCGGACTGCGCTTCGACACCGACGAGGAGCTGCGCGCCCTCGCCACCTCGACCGCCCGCACCTTCGGCGCCGCGGTGGGGATGATCTGGGTGGAGATCGGGCAGCAGCCGCGCTTCGCCCTGCACCTCGAGGATGCCGTCCCGCAGCGCTCGCCGCTGCGCGAGAGGGAGCGGTGGACGCCGGTGCGATCGGCGATCGGCGGTTCGCCGCTCTTCGTCGCCGACGTGATGCAGCACGACGTGCTGCGGCGCACGCCGCTGCTCCCGGATCGGTCGTCGGCAACGCTCCTCGGCGCTCCGCTGGTGGTGGAGGGAAAGCCCGCGGGCGCGGTGGCCCTCCTCCAGCCGCACGTGGTGGGCCGGCTCGGCCGGGACCTGGCGCGTCCGCTCTCGTTCTGGGCACAGCGGCTTTCCGGCGATCTGCAGCTCCGGCATCGCCCGGCTTCCGCCGCCGGCGCGCTGTCTGCGCCGGCGCCGCGGCCGGGCATCGCGGAGACCGTCGCCGACATGCTCGCGGCCGGGCTGCTGGTGAGCGACCGCGCGGGGATCGTCTGTTTTGCCAACGCGGCGGTGGGTCGCCTTCTCGGCGTCGCACTTCCCCGCTGGGTGGGCGAGACGCGCGCGCTGGTGCTGCGCAACCTGGGCACCGCGGCGGGCGCGGACGACGGCGTCGTCAGCGCGGTGGTGGGAGCGCACGACGGCCTTCCGCAGGAGATGGAGTTCGAGGTCCGGCACCCGCAGCGCCGGATCCTCCAGTGGCGGGCGCGGCCCATCGAGCTGGCCTCCGGAACCGGCATCCTCGACGAATTCGCAGACGTCACGGTGGAGGCGGAAAGGGCCCGCGCCAAGGACGCCCTCGTCCGCATCGATGCGAGCACCGGGCTGCCCAACAAGGAGGGGGCGGAGGACGCCCTGGGCCGGGAGGTGGCGCGCTCGCTGCGCTCCGGCGTCCCGTTCTCGGTGGCGCTCTTCGCCCTCGACGGCGCCCAGACCGGCGCGCAGCGCGAGGAGGCGTTCAAGCAGGTGGCCTGGCTGCTCCGCTCCACCGCGCGGCGTTATGACTTCGTCGCGCGCCTCGACGCGCTGCGGCTGGTGGCGGTGCTGGCCGACACGCCCGCGGAACATGCGCGGGCCTTTGCCCAACGCTTCCTCTCCCAGGTCCGGGGGCCCGCCGGCCTCACGGCCACCGCCTCCGCGGGCATCGCGCAGTTCGACGCGGGCCGGAACATCCAGGAAATCCTCCGCGACGCGAGCCTCAAGCTCTCCGAGGCGAAGAGGTTGGGCGGCAACCGCGTGGCATGACGCCGCACCCTGGGGCGGCTCCCTTTATCCTACCGTATGCACGCGAGTAGATTTTTCCATCATGAATGGATTCGACCTGGCTGCGATCAACCTGGTGAACAGCATCGTGGGCCGCTGGCCGGAATTCGACCGGTTCATCGCCTTCCTCTCCTGGCAGAACATCCTCAAGGGCGGCGTCTTCGCCACCCTCCTCTTCTGGGCCTGGTTCTCCCACCGGCCGCGCGCCAAGGAGGTGGTCGTCGCCACCCTCTACGGCAGCGTCGGCGCGGTGGCGATCGCGCGGATCCTCGCCGCGGCGCTTCCCTTCCGCACCCGGCCGATCTTCAACCCGGCCGTCCATGTGCACCGCATCGACGGCCTCAACACCGGGACCCTGATCGACTGGAGCGCCTTCCCCAGCGACCACGCGGCGCTCTTCCTGGGGCTCGCCACCGGCCTGGGCTTCGTCTCGGTGCCGCTCGGCATCGCGAGCGGCGCCTACGCCACTGCCGTCATTCTGTTCCCCCGCTTCTACGCGGGGATCCACCACGCGACCGACATCATTGCCGGAGGGCTGCTCGGGGTTTGCCTCGCTTTTTGCGCGTGCTCGCAGCCTTTGCGCGATCGGCTGGCGCGCCCGCTCCTGGCGCTGGAGAGGTGGAAGCCCGCGCTCTTCTACGCGGCGATGTTCATCGTCTGCTTCGAAGTCGCCGAGCTTTTCGAGGGTTTCCGCAACTCCGCCGAGTCAGCCTGGAGGATCTTCGCCCGGCATCACGCAGGCTCCCTCCCTCACGGCTGACGCGGCGCGGGCTGCCTGCTTCTGAACGCCGCGGGCCGGAAAGATCGATTTCCTCGGGGGGTTGTGCTTTAAGGACGAATGAGCACGTTCGTGTCTCTTGAGCATGGCTGCGGGCGTTGGCCTCTATGCGGAGACATCGCATGTCGGAGACAGCCTCGGTTCGGGAGATGGCGTTGGTCTGGGGCCTTCTGGTCGGTCTCTCGGCATCGGTCTGGATGCTGCTGCTCGTGCACCGCTGACCGCATCGTCCGCAGAAATCGCGCCCGCGCGCCGAAGTTGCAGGGCGCGCCAGCCGCCTGACCGCGGCGACACGTGATGGTCTTCCGGGCCCCTTCGCCGCACCGCCGCATCGACTGGGGCGCGCTGCGCCGCTTCTTCCTGCCCGTCGCCCCGGGGGTGCAGGGGCACCCGCCGATCCACACCCGGCCCTGGCACCGGGTGCTCTGGCTCACCGGCGTGGATTACTTCTCCACGCTGGGGTACCAGCCCGGCATCGCCTTCCTTGCCGCGGGCGCGCTTTCGCCGCTGGCCACGTTGGTCCTGATCGCGGTCACGCTCGGCGGAGTCCTGCCCGTCTACGCGGAGGTGGCCCGGCGATCGTATGCGGGCCAGGGCTCCATCGCCATGCTGGAGCGGCTGGTGCCCGGCTGGCCGGGAAAACTGTTCGTCCTCGCCCTGCTCGGCTTCGCCACCACCGACTTCGTCATCACCATGACGCTCTCCGCGGCGGATGCCGCGCAGCACGCGGTGGAGAACCCGCTGCTCGGCGCCTTCCTCCACGGTCGCCTGGCGGTCACCTGCGCGCTGCTGCTCGCGCTCGCGGCGGTCTTCCTGCGCGGATGGGGCGAGGCCATCGCCGTGGCCATGGCGGTGGCGGTGCCCTACCTGATGCTCAACGCGGCGGTGATCGCGCGCGGAGCGTGGGAGCTGGTCCGCCACCCGCAGGCGCTGGCCTCGTGGCGGCAGGCGCTGCAGGCGCACGGCGACACCTCCGCGCTCGTGATCGCGGCGCTGCTGGTGTTTCCGCGGCTGGCGCTCGGGCTCTCCGGCTTCGAGACGGGCGTCTCGGTGATGCCGCTGGTGCGCGACTCCGGCGAGGGTCAGGCCGGCCCGCCCCTCGGGCGCATCCGCGGCACCCGGCGCCTCCTGCTCACGGCCGCGCTGATCATGAGCGCGATGCTCCTCGGCTCGAGCCTGGTGACGACGCTGCTGATCCCCGCGGAGTCGTTCGCCCCGGGAGGCAAGGCCTCCGGCCGCGCGCTCTCGTGGCTGGCTCATGCGCTCCTCGGCGAGACCTTCGGCGGCCTCTACGACCTGACCACCATCGTCATCCTCTGGTTCGCGGGCGCCTCAGCGATGGCGGGCCTGCTCAACCTGCTGCCGCGCTACCTGCCCCGGTTCGGCATGGCGCCGCAGTGGGCGCAGCACGCGCGCCCGCTGGTGGTGGTGCTCCTCGGCGCCGATCTCGCCGTCACCTGGCTCTTCAATGCCGACGTCGAGGCGCAGGGCGGGGCCTACGCGACCGGCGTCCTCGCGCTGCTCCTCTCCGCGGCCATCGCGGTGGTGATCGCCCTGATTCGCGAGCGCAGGTGGAGGCGCGCCTCTGCGTACTCGCTCATCGCCGCGATGCTCGCCTACACGTTCGTGGACAACGTGATCAGCCGGCCCGAGGGCGTGGTGATCTCGGCGGTCTTCATCCTCGCCATGGTGGCGCTGAGCGCGGTGAGCCGGTTCCTGCGCGCCACCGAGCTGCGGGTGGAGAAGGTGGAGTTCGACGACGGCGTCTCGCAGCTGCTCTTCTTCGCGATGAAGGACAAGCAGGTCAACCTGGTGCCGCTGCGCCACACCGACGCGGCCGGCCGCAGGGACAAGGCGGAGCGGCTGCGCCAGCACTACCGGGCCGCGGGCACCATCGTCTTCCTCCACGTGGCCCTCGCCGACGACACCAGCGAGTTCCAGAGCACGCTGCGGGCCAGGGTGAGCGAAGAGGACGGCGACTTCGTCATCGAGATGCGCGGGGCGGTGGCCATCGCCAACACCATCGCCTGGGTCTCCGAGCAGCTCGACCCCATCGCGCTCTTCCTCGAGCTCTCGCACCGCAACCCGTTTTCCCAGGCGCTGCAGTACCTGCTCTGGGGCGAAGGCGAGGTGGGGCTGCTCGTCTATCAGATCCTGGTCCGCTACTGGCAGTCCACGACCGAGGACGACGTGCACCCCCTCATCTTCCTGGTCAGCGAATAGCCGCTGCCCGCCGAAGGCGGGCTCTGCGGCACCACACGCGCGAGGGTGACCCCGGGCGTCTCCGCGAATACGGAGACACCCCCATCGCGGGAACGCAGGCGGCCGAGCCGCATCTCTTCGAAGACGCCATGTCCTGTCCCATCGAAGACTACGCCATCCTCGCCGACTGCCAGAGCGCCGCGCTGGTGAGCCGGGCGGGATCCATCGACTGGCTCTGCCTGCCGCGCTTCGACTCCGACAGCTGCTTCGCGGCGCTGCTCGGCAAGCCCTCCGACGGCCGCTGGCTGATCGCGCCGAAGGGCGCGGTCTTGCGCAGCACCCGCCGCTACCTCGAGGACACCATCGTCCTCGAGACGACGCACGAGACGGCGGAGGGAGCGGTCACCGTCATCGACCTGATGCCCATCCGCGACCAGGCGCCGGACGTGGTGCGGATGGTCTGCGGGAAGAGTGGGCGGGTGCGCATGCGGATGGAGCTGATCATCCGCTTCGCCTACGGGTCGGCGGTTCCCTGGGTGACCTCGGCTGCGGGCGGTCTCGAGGCCATTGCCGGACCCGATCTGCTGCGCCTGGTCACCAGGGTCGCGACGCACGGCGAAGGCCTCAGCACGGTGGCGGAGTTCGAGGTCGGGCCGGGTGATCGGGTGCCGTTCGTGCTCACCTGGTCTCCCTCGCACCTGCCGCGGCCGGCGCCGATCGATGCCGAGAAGGCCATCGTCGAGGCGGCGGACGACTGGCGCGCGTGGGCGAAGCGCTGCACGTACGAGGGCCCGCACGCGAAGCTGGTGAAGCGCTCGCTGCTCACGCTCAAGGCGCTCACCTACGCGCCGACCGGCGGCATCGCGGCGGCGGCCACCACTTCGCTGCCCGAGCGGCTGGGCGGCGTGAGGAACTGGGACTACCGGTTCTGCTGGCTGCGCGACGCCACCTTCACGCTCTATTCGCTGCTCAGCGCCGGCTACTCCGGGGAGGCGGAAGCGTGGCGCCACTGGTTGCTGCGCGCCGCGGCCGGCGATCCGGCGCAGCTCCAGATCATGTACGGCCTCTCCGGCGAGCGGCGGCTGCCCGAGCTGGAGCTGCCCTGGCTGTGCGGATACGAAGGTTCGCGCCCGGTGCGGGTGGGCAACGCCGCCTCCAGCCAGCTCCAGCTCGACGTCTACGGCGAGGTGATGGACGCGCTCCACCAGGCGCGCCGCGTCGGGCTTGCGCACGGCGACGCCGGGGCGGGCTGGGCCTTGCAGTGCGCGCTCGTCAACCACCTGGAAAAGATCTGCGACCAGCCCGACGAGGGCATCTGGGAGGTGCGCGGCCCGAGGCGCCACTTCACCCACTCCAAGGTGATGGCGTGGGTGGCGTTCGATCGAGCGGTGAAGGGCGTCGAGCAGTTCGGGCTTCCCGGCCCGGTGGAACGGTGGCGCCATGCGCGCGACCGCATCCACGCCTCGATCTGCGAGCGCGGCTTCGACCCGCAGGTCGGCTCGTTCGTGCAGTCGTACGGCTCGAAGGACCTGGACGCGAGCCTGCTCATGCTGCCACTGGTGGGCTTTCTGCCAGCCACCGACCCGCGCGTGCTCGGCACCGTGGCCGCCATCGAGCGCTCGCTGCTGCGCGACGGCTTCGTCGCGCGCTACACCACCCATCCCGAGGTGGACGGGCTTCCCGCCGGCGAGGGGACGTTCCTGCCCTGCTCGTTCTGGCTCGCCGACAACTACGCGCTCCAGGGCCGGCGGGCAGAGGCGGTGTCCATGTTCGAACGGCTGGCGGGCCTCGCCAACGACGTGGGGCTCCTCTCCGAGGAGTACGATCCGGCCTCGCGACGGCTTCTCGGGAACTTCCCGCAGGCCTTCTCGCACGTGTCCCTGATCAACACCGCGCTCACGCTGGGCAAAGGGGACGGGCCCGTCGAACGGCGCAGGCAATGATTGCCGCCGCTTTGCGGAAATGCGCGCGTCTTTGGTACGGTCCACCGCCTCCCCCGACCCCCGGAGGCTTCACATGAACGCTGGAATCTGCGGACTGGCCCTGCTCCTCGCGGTGCCCGCCCATGCGCAAGGCGCGAAGATCGTGAAGACCGATTCCCACATCGATGCGCTCGATCCCGGAATCAAGCTCTTCGTCCGCGAGAAGAAGGTCGAAGGCGCCAGGGCCACCGAGGAGAACACGGTGCTCTTCGTCCACGGCGCCACCTTCCCCTCCACGCCGGACTTCGACCTCCAGTACAAGGACTACTCCTGGGCAGACCGGCTCGCCTCGCGCGGCTACGTGGTCTACATGTTCGACAAGCGCAACTACGGCTTCTCCACCCGGGAGAAGGCGATGGACGAGCCGGCCTCGGCGCACCGGCCGCTCTCGCGCTCGTACCTGGTCATCCGCGACATCGCCGCGGTGGTCGACCACATCCGGGCGAAGAACCACCTCGCCCACGTCACGCTGATCGGCTGGTCGTGGGGCGCCATGACGGCCGGCTACTACACCTCGCTCTACCCGGAGAAGGTGCACAAGCTCGTGCTCTACGCCCCCCTCTACGCGAACCCGCTGCACACCAACCTGGGCGCAGGCTCGGGCCTGCAGGACAAGCGTCACCCCTCCGACTTCAACTACGCTACCTTCGGCGCCTATCGGCTGGGCACCGGCGACGCCAACAACAAGCGCTGGGATGGCGAGATCCCGGTTTCGAACAAGGAGGAGTACCGAGAGCAGGGCGTGCAGGACGCCTTCAACCAGGCGGCGCTCGCCACCGACCCGACCAGCAACTCGCGCAACCCGCCCGCCCTGCGGGCGCCCAACGGCGTGCTCGAGGACTCGTTCTACCAGGCCACCGGCAGGCGGATGTGGAACGCCGCCAACATCTCCGTACCCACGCTGGTGATCGCCGGCGAGGACGATACCTGGAGCTTCCTCTCCGACCGGGAAGGCCTGATGCGCGACCTGACCAACACTCCGGAGAAGAAGCTGGTCCTGATCCCGCACGCCACGCACTTCGTCCTCTTCGAGAAGCAGCGCGGCAAGTTCTTCGAGGAGATCGAGTCATTCCTCAAGGGTTCCGCGCACGCAGCCCGTTGAACGCACCCGGGCGCCGCGGCAGCCGGAAGCGCCGCGGCGCCCGCAGGATTTGCGGTTGGCTTGACAAAGATGTCATGGCAAGGCAGGACTGGAGCGATGCGGATCGCGCCTCACGCCTGTGCGCAGGGAAACGGGAGCCCCCGTTTCGCCGGCTGTTGTTGTCGTCGCTAGCCGGCACCTGCAGCACGGCGCATCGCGCCTCTCCGCTCTCCCACCACCAACCGCAGTTCGCCGGATTTCGCTGCTCCGGCGGGAGTTTCCGTGAAGATCCCCGATCTACGTCCGCGTCCGCGTCCGATCTCCCGCAGGGGCTTTCTGCGCCTTGCGGGGGCGGGCGCTGCCGCCGCGGCCTTTCCTGCGCGCGCCCAGGGGGCGAAGGTCCACGTCCGCCTCGGGCACCTGCCCATCACCGACCACCTCACGGTCATCGCCGCGGCCCGCGCGCACTTCGAGAAGCTCACGCTGGAGACGGTGAAGTTCGCCAGCTGGCCCGAGCTGGCGGAGGCGCTCAAGGCGGGCAGCCTGGAGGCCGCCTTCGCGCTCACGCCCATCAGCCTGACGCTGCGCCAGAAGGGCGCGCCCATCCGCATCGTCCTGCTCGGGCACCGCAACGGCAGCGTGCTCCTGGCCGCGAACGACATCGGGAAGGTGAGCGATCTGCGCGGCAAGACGGTGGCCATTCCCAGCCGCTTCTCCACCCACAACCTGCTCCTGCGCCGGCTGCTCTCGCGCGAGGGCATCGATGCCGACCGCGACCTCACCCTCACCGAGCTGGCCCCGCCCGAGATGGTGCAGGCGCTGGCCCACGGCGGCATCTCCGCCTTCATCGTCGCCGAGCCGTTCGGGGCCCAGGCCGAGCTGCGCAAGCTCGGCAAGGTGCTCGCCCTCTCCAAGGACATCTGGCCCAACCACGTGTGCTGCGCCCTCAACGCGCGCGAGGACCTGATCGCCGCGCACCCCGAGGCGGTGCAGGAGCTGGTCTCCGCCCTCACCGCCGCCGGGCATTTCGCGACCGAGCATCCGCAGGACGCCGCGCAGCTCTCGCGGCCGTTCCTCGGCCAGGATCCCGCGGTGGTGCTGCACGCCATGACGGTCCCGAAGGGCCGCGTCACCTACGACGATCTGGTGCCCACCCTCGCCGACCTCCACGACACCCAGGAGGAGATGATCAAGGACCACATCGCCACCGCCCGGGTGGACCTTCCCCATTTCCTCGACGATCGCTTCGCGCTCGCGGCGCGCGCGGGAGGCGCACGATGAGCGTCGAGCTGACCACGCTCGCCCCGGCGTCGGCGCCGCCCCGCGAGCGCCGGCCCGGCGCCGACGTGCGCTCGCTCCTGGCGGCCGCCGGACGCAGGCTCCTCCCCTTCGCCGGCATCGCGCTGCTGCTCGTCGTCTGGCACCTGCTCGCCGCCTCGGGCCTGTACACTGCCGATCAGCTCCCCGGACCGCTCGATGCGCTTCGCGCCTCGCGCGAGACCTGGTCGGAGGGCACGCTCCTGCCGCACGTCCTTGCCAGCCTGGCCAGGTTTGCCGTCGCGTACGGCGTGGCGGCAGGGGTGGCGGTGCCCCTCGGGCTCCTGCTCGGGCTGCGCCCCACGCTGTGGAAGGCGGTGGATCCGCTCATCCAGGTGCTGCGGCCCATCTCGCCGGTGGCCTGGTTTCCCCTCGCGGTGCTCTGGCTGGGAATCGGAAACCTTCCCGCCATCGCCATCATCTTCGTGGCCGCCTTCTATCCCACGCTGCTCGCCACCGTGAGCGCGGTGCGGCGCGTGGACCCGGTGTATCTCAAGGTGGCGCGCAACTTCGGCACTCCCGCCGGCCAGCTCGTCTTCAACGTCATCGTCCCCGCCGCCTTCCCGCAGATCGCCATGGGCCTGCGCGTTGCCGTGGGCACCGCCTGGGTCTACCTGGTGGCGGGCGAGATGCTGGGCGCGCGCACCGGCCTCGGCTTCCTCATCATCGACGCGCGCAACTTCCTGCGCACCGACCTCATCCTCATGGCCATGGCGCTGGTGGGCGCCATCGGGTTCGCCATCGACCGCACCGTCTCGTTCCTCGAGCGCCGGCTGGACGCCCGCTGGGGACTGTTGCCCGAGGACCATCCGTGACCCCGGCGGCCCTCCGCATCGATCGCGTCACCCGGCGCTTCCGCGGCCGCGACGGGTCCCTGCGCGACGCGCTCTCCGACGTGTCGCTGCAAGTGGAGGCCGGCGAGTTCGTCTGCCTGCTCGGCCCGAGCGGCTGCGGGAAGACGACCCTGCTGAACCTGGTGGCCGGCTTCGATCGCCCCACCTCCGGGCGCATCCTCGCCCACGGCCGCGAGGTGACCGGGCCCCACCGCTCGCGCATGTGCATCTTCCAGAGCTACGCGCTCTTCCCCTGGCGCAGCGTGCTCGGCAACATCGAGTACGGGCTGGAGGTCCGCGGCGTCCCCCGCGCGCAGCGCCAGACGGTGGCCCACGACTTCCTCGAGCTGGTGGGCCTCTCGAGCTTCGCGGCCCACCATCCTCACCAGCTCTCGGGCGGCATGCAGCAGCGGGTGGCGCTCGCCCGCGCCCTTGCGATCGATCCCGAGACCCTCTTGATGGACGAGCCCTTCGGGGCGCTCGACGCGCTCACGCGCATGCGGCTGCAGGACGAGATCGCGCGCATCGCGACCGAGCGCTCGAAGACCATCCTCTTCGTCACCCACGACGTGGAGGAGTCGGTGTTCCTGGCCGACCGCATCGTGGTCATGGCGCCAACGCCTGGCCGCATCCAGCGCATCATCGACGTGCCGCTGCGCCGCCCGCGCTGCCGCACCAACGACGGCTTCGTCGCCCTGCGCGCGGAGGTCCTCCGCGAGCTGGGCGTCGTCCACGAAGGCAGGCCGCAGAGGCCCTCGCCTTCCCTTCGAGAGGAGGACCACCCGTGACCGCAGGCAGACCCCTCGCCCCCATCGACAGGAACCGCCTCGCCGCCCTGATCGAGAAGGGCAAGTCCGACCCGACCCAGGTCCGCACCGTCAAGTGCCGGACCGTGACCGAGGCGCGCTTCCGGCAGCTCAACTTCGTCCGCAACCTGCCCGCTCACGTCGTCGACGAGCCGCCGCAGTTGCTCGGCGACGACACCGCCCCCAACCCGTCCGAGGCGCTGCTCGCGGCGCTGGGTTCCTGCATCGCGGTGGGCATCCACGCCAATGCGGTGGCCCAGGGAATCGCGCTCTCCTCGCTCGAGCTGGAGCTGGAAGGCGACCTCAACATCACCTCGGTCTGGGGGACGGGACACACCGGGCCCAAACCGGTGGGCTTCACCGCCGTTCGCGTGCGGGCGAAGCTCGAGGGCGCCGATCGCGAGACGCTCTCGCGCCTCCTCGCCCATGCGGTGGAGTGGTCGCCGGTGGCCGGCTCGGTGCGCAATCCGGTTCCCCTCGATGTCCGCCTGGTTTGAGCAGCCGCTGGAGCGCGCCTCGGCGGCGCCGGCGACCCTGGCCGAGCGCGTGGCCCAGGTGGCGGGCGCCGAGCTCTTGCCGCTGGTGCGGAGCATCGACGAAGGCCACTACCCCGAGCGCGTGCTGCGACGGCTGGGAGAGGTGGGCGCCTTCGCGCCGCACGTGACCCCTCCCGAAGGGCCCACCGGAGTCTTCCAGGCCATCGAGGCCATGGCGTCGGTGGGCCGCCACTGCCTCGCCACCGCGTTCTGCGTCTGGTGCCAGGACACCTTCGCCTGGTACCTGGCCAACAGCGAGAACCGCGAGCTGCGGGAGCGCTTCCTGCCCGGCGCCCGCAGCGGCGCGCTGCTCGGCGGCACCGGGCTCTCCAATCCGATGAAGGCGACCTGCGGCATCGAACCGATGCGGCTTCTCGGGCGCGAGGTGGCCGGAGGATTCGTGGTGAACGGGACGCTGCCCTGGGTCTCGAATCTCGGGCCCCTCCACCACTTCGGCACCTCCTTCCAGGTGGCGGGAGAGGACCGGCAGGTGATGGCGCTGGTGGACTGCTCCCTCCCGGGAATCCGCCTGGGCGGCGAGGCGCGCTTCCTCGCCCTCGACGGCACGCGCACCTTCTCGGTGGGCTTCCGCGAGGTCTTCATCCCGCGCGCGCTGGTGCTGGCGGATCCGGCCGCGCCCTTCATCGCGCGCGTCAAGGCGGGGTTCATCCTGCTGCAGACCGGCATGGCGCTCGGCCTCATCCGCGGCTGCGTGGACGTGATGCGCAAGGCGGACGAAACGCAGGAGCACGTCAACCGGTTCCTCGAGGAGCGGCCGCCGCTCTTCCTCGAGGCGCTGGAAGGGCTGGAGTCGGAGATCTCGGAGCTCTCGAGGACTCCGTTCGAGAGCTCCCGCGAGTACCAGCGCAGGGTGCTGCGGGCGCGCCTCTCGGCGAGCGAATGGTCGCTGCGGGCAGCCCAGGCCGCGCTCCTGCACGCCGGCGCCAAGGGATACCTCGCCGGGGCCGCCGCCCAGCGCAAGCTGCGCGAAGCCTTCTTCGTGGCCATCGTCACGCCGGCGACCAAGCACCTGCGCAGGGAGCTGGCCTCGCCTGGTTGACCTCCGGCAGGCCGCGCGGGCAGCGGGCTGGCCGCCCGCAGGGGAGCACCCTTCCGCTTGCCTGCGCCGGCGCGCACGTTTCCCGCTGGAGGTGGGTCATGAACGCTCCGGCCGCAACTCACGACGCGCGGACAGCCGACGCCATCTGGCAAACGCTGCGCGTCGTCTTCGGCGTCGTCCCCATCGTCGCGGGCCTCGACAAGTACTTCAACCTGCTCGTCGACTGGCAGAAGTACCTGGCGCCACCCTTCGCGCACCTGGTGCCGGCGCATCCGTTCATGCTCGCGGTGGGCATCATCGAGATCGTCGCCGGTATCGGCGTGCTCTTCACGCCCTGGACGAAGGCCTTTGCCGCCATCGTGGGCCTGTGGCTGCTGGGCATCGCGGTGGATCTGGTGATCGGCGGCTTCTACGACATCGCGGTGCGCGACGCCGTCATGGCGGTCTCCTCGTTCTGCCTGGCGCGCCTGACCGCTCCGGCCACGCAGGAGCAGCGCGCGGGCCGCCCCGCCGAGGCGCACGCCTGAGGGACGGCCTCGGGTCGTAGCGCGTCGCCGGGACGGCCGGGGGTCGGCCGCAAGAGATGCTGCCCGCGCAAGGCTTGCGGGCCGGAGGTCCTGTCGTGAATCCGGGACCCTGCGGCTGACATCTTGATGCGGCAAGGAGGGCGGCAAGCCCCTGCGAAGCAGGGAACCCGCGGCCGCCGCGGGAATCAGTGAGGGGTCCCCAAGAAACTTGTTCCATCCCGCGTGCCCAGGGTGTCGCACGCGCATGAAGGGAGTCTTCCGTTGCAGGCACTCTCGGACGCCGAGCTGGTGGCCAACCACCTCGCCGAGGGCGGCAGCGGCACGACCGTCTGGCTGCAGGAGCTCTTCCGGCGGCACTACGCCAAGGTCGTCACCTGGTGCCTGCGCATCGCCGGCGATCGCGACGAGGCCAGCGACCTGGCCCAGGCGGTCTTCGTCAAGGCCCACCGCCATCTCAGCTCGTTCCGCGGCGAGTCCAGGGTTTCGACCTGGCTGTATTCCATCACGCGGAGCGAATGCATGAACTACCTCAAGTCGCGCCGCTCGCGTCCCGACGACCTCGATGACGAGCTCCTCGACGAGCTGCCCGATTCATCGGCGGCGGGCCCGGAAGAAGCGCTCGATCAGCGGCGCTCTGTCCTCCTGGCCCGGGAGTTTCTCGAACAGGAGCTGAACGAAACCGAAAAGCTCGTTTTCGCCATGCACTACGGTGACGACACGCCACTCGACGCCATCACCCGGCTGCTCGGCCTCACCAACCGGAGTGGGGCAAAGGCGTACATCGTGAGTGCCCGACGCAAGCTTTCGCGCGCCATCGGACGATGGAAGGCCGCGCAGGACAGGCTGGACGCTTGATGAACACGGGAGATTCCATGGGGGATACACGTTCGAAGGAGCGCTGGCTGCTCAAGGAGGCGCTGTCGCCTTCGCAGGCTTGCGCCACGCTGGTCGAGCTCGATGGGCTCGGCGATGGCTCGTTGACGGAATCGGCGGCCCGGCGGGTGCACAGCCACGTCGCGGGATGCCCGCGCTGCCAGACCGAGCTTGCCCTGCTGCACGAGTTCGAGCGGGCCTCACCGCGGGCCGGCGAGGAGAGCGCCGCGCGCTGGATCACACGCCAGCTCGAGGAGAAGTTCGGAGCCGCGCTGCCCGATGCGCACGCCGGGCGGCGCGAGCCTGAGCGCTCGCGGTGGAGCTTCCTGTCCGCCTTGCGGCCGATGCAGGCAGGCGGGTTCGCGATGGCCGCAGCGCTGCTGGTGGCTGCGGTCGGGATCGCGCTGCGGGATGCGCGGCCCCCGGAGATCGCCTCGCCCGCGTCGCGCCAGCAGGTGTTCCGCTCCGGCGAGGTCTCGGTGGTGGCGCCGGCGGAGAACCCGGCGCAGCCCCCCTCCGAGCTGCGCTGGGCGCCCTGGGCGGACGCCGATTCCTACTCGGTCCGGGTGATGGAGGTGGACCGCAAGGAGCTCTGGAGCGCGGAGACCCGGCAGACCTCGGTTGCGCTGCCTGCAGCGGTGAGGGCGCAGATCGTCCCGCGCAAGCCCTTGCTCTGGGAAGTGATCGCGCGGGACGCCGACGGCAGGACGCTCGCGTCGTCGGGGATCCACACGTTCGTGGTCTTGAGCCGGCAATAAGGCTGAGGAGGTGCACGGTGCAGACGCTCGGTTTCGTCGCAGGACGTCGGGGGGGCCGCATTTCGGCGGCAGTCGCTTTCGTGCTGGCGCTTTCGGGTCCGGCATTCGCGGACGCGTTCACCGGCCTTTCCCTGAAGGTCCTCAACGAATCCGTGCCTGCGGGCGGGTTCGTCCAGATGAAGGTGTCGGTCACCGAGCCGAAGCCCATCATCATCGGCATGTCGACGATTGGTACCGGCGGCCTCCGCGTGCAGGGGCTGCTGCTCCCGGAAGCCCCTGACTCCGCCGGCGTGGGAGTGATCGGCGCCGGCTCGCTCGTCCTGCGCACCACCTCGCCTGCCGGAACGCTGGGGATGTCCACCGTCGGCCCCGCAGTCGTGGTGACCCTGGCCGTGCCCGCCACGGCCTGCCCCGGCACGGCGGTGCCGTTGAACCTGGATCCCCTCAACTCGTTCTTCGTCGATCCCTCCGGCAACCTCTATCCGCTGCAGGTCAAGGAGGGCACGCTGCACGTCGGCGGCGCCGTCAACATCACCGACGTGCTTCCCGGCGGCGGCTTCCTTCCTGCGGGCTCCACGGTGACGATCGTGGGCATGGGGTTCCAGCCGGGCGCACTGGCGGAGATCGACGGCCTCTCGGTGGGAGCCTCCACCGTCATCGACTCGACGCACATGACCGTGGTGACGGGAGTCTCGGCGCAACTGGACGGGCGCAGGGTGACGGTCAGGAACCCCGACCGGACCCGCGCCTCCTACTACTCCTACCTGCGCGCCACGTCCCTGGGCGAGAGCGCGAGGCCGCTGCTGGCGGCGGCCGAGCCGATCTATCCCGTGCAGCCGCTCTCCACCGGCTTCTTCAGCACGCCCGCGCCCGCGCCCGGCGTGTTCCTGGGCGTCGCCCTGCAGAATCCCGGTCCGGCCACCTCCACCGTCTCGGTGGAGCTCTGGTCCGCCGGCTCGGTCATCGCCTCCTCCTCGCTCACCCTGCCTCCACGCACCGAGATCTCGCGCGAGGCGTCCGAGCTGTTCACCGGCGTGGTTCCGCCCCAGGGCAGCTTCCTCAGGGTGACCGCGAGCTCTCCCGTGCAGATGCTCGGCCTGCAGGGAAACGACACCGACGGGTCGGTGGCGCCGCTCTTGCCGGGCCTCACCTTCCCGTAAACGCTGGACCTTTCGTGGCCGCCCGGGCGATGATCGCGCCCGGTGCGGCCCCGCCTGATCCTCCTGCTCGTGTTCCTGGTGGTGTCCCGCGCCGGCCGGGCGGAGAGCATGCGCCAGGCGCTCGACGAGGCCAAGGCCCTGCAGCAGAAGGGCGCCGTTGCCGAGGCGCGCAAGCGCTACGAGGCCATGCTGCCTTCGCTCCGCGCCACCGACCGGGAGTCGCTGGGCAAGGCGCTGCTCGAGCTCGGCAACATCCTCTCCTCGCAGGGGAACTATGACGCCGCCATCGCCAGGGCTCGCGAGAGCGCCGACGTCTTCCGGGCCCTGGGAGACAAGTCGGGCGAGGCCAGGGCGGTGTACGGGATCGGCGTCGCCGAGCTCTACCAGGCGCGTTACCCGTCCGCGCTGGAGCACCTTCAGCAATCGGTGACGCTGGGGCGCGCTGCCGCCGACAACGAGCGCGTCATCGAAGCGCTCAGCAACATCGCCACCCTCCATTTCCTGCAGGCCCGCTACCTCGAGGCGCTGCGCGCCTACCGCGAGGCGCTGGAGGCGCTCGACGGCCAGTCCGGGCAGGCCTGGACGGCGCGGCTGCGGCGGATCCTCCTCACCAACCTCGCCGCCCTCTTCCAGCGCGTGGGGCAGGAGGAGCAGGCCCTGCAGATCTACGCCGAGCTGCGCGGCAGCAGGGAATCGCTGGCGCCCAACGAGCAGGCACGGCTGCTCTCCAACCTGGGCGTGCTCTACCGCCGCCTCAACGATCCGATCAAGGCGCTGGAAACCTATCGCGCCGCGCTGCGCCTGCTCTCCGCCAGCGAGCACAGGGAGGTGCGGGTCGTCCTGCTCAAGAACATCGGCATCGTGGAGGCGCTCGACCTGGGAGATCTCCCCTCCGCGCTGGAGGCGTTCACCTCGGCGCTGGAGCTCTCGCAGCAGTCGGGCGACCGGCGCGAGGCGATGCAGGCGCGCCTCTACCGCGGCGAGGTCCTCTTCCGCCAGGGCGATGCGGCGGCTTCGGCGCGCGAATTCGAGGCCGCGCTGACGTCAGCGCGCGAGCTCTCCACCACCGAGGAACAATGGAAGGCGCTCTACGGGCTGGGCAGGCTGGCGCGCGCCGCCGGCCGGGAGGAGGACGCGGTGGCGCGCTTCCGCGAGGCCATCGGCGTCATCGAATCGGTGCGCGCCAAGCTGCAGCTCACCTCGCTCAAGACCGACTTCCTCGCCGACAAGCGCGACGTCTACGACGCGCTGCTGGAGATCCTGCTCCAGCGCGGCGACGGCGTGGGCATGTTCGAGCTCCTCGAGCGCGCGCGGGCCCGCACCTTCCAGGACCGCCTCGCGATGGCTCCGCCCCGCCTCTCCGCGGTGCAGGCGAGGCTGGACGACACGACGCTCCTGCTCGAGTACTGGGTGGGTCCGCGCGGCGCGGCGGTGCTCTGGGCGACGCACGCGGGCAACGGTCTGGCCGCGCTCCCCGCCTCGGCCGCCGACCCGGCCGCGATCTCGCTGCTGCTGCGCAGGATCGCCTCGGGCGCGACGCTTGCCGAGGCGCGCTCCGCGCTGGGCGCCGCGCTGCTGGCCGCCCCGCTTCGCGCAGCTCCGCCCGGCGTGCGCCACGTGGTGGTCGTTCCCGACGGATCGCTCGGGGAGATCCCCTTCGAGGTGCTCGACGCGGGCGACGGGTCCGCCCTGATCGAGCGGTACGACGTCTCCTACCTGCCCTCCGCGGCGCTGCTCCTGCGCGAGCCCGCGCACCGGAACTTCCTGCACGAGCTGCCCTGGAGCGGCGAGCTGGTGGCGTTCGCAGATCCCAGGGTCCACGCGAGCAACCGCGGCGTTGCCCACGAGCTGGGCGGCGCGGAGCTGCGCAGCCCCCTGCCCGCCTCCGCCGACGAGGCGCGCGCCATCGCCCGCGCCTGCGCAGGCCGCTCCAGCCTCTTCCTCGGCGACTCCAACCTCAAGGAGAGGTTCCTGGAGGCGCCGCGCCTGCCGCTCCTGCACCTCGCCACCCACGCGGTGGCCGACATGACCAACCCGGAGCGCTCGCGCATCCTCTTCTCTCCCGCCCGCCCGGAGGACGCGGCCGACTATCTCTTCCTCAAGGAGGTCTACGAGCTCGACTTGCGCGGGGTGGACCTGACCACGCTCTCCGCCTGCGACACCGAGCGCGGCAAGCTCGTCCGCGGCGAGGGAGCCCAGGGCTTCGGCCGCGCCCTGCTCTCGGCCGGCTCCCGCGCCGCAGTCACCACGCTCTGGCGCGTGGGCGACGTGCCGACCCGCGACTTCATGAAGCAGTTCTATTACGAGCTGGGCCGGGGCGAGCCCAAGGCGCAGGCGCTGCGGTCGGCCAAGCTGCGCTTCCTGCGCTCGGGAACCGAGCTCGCGCAGCCGCGCTTCTGGGCCGCGTTCGTGCTCTCCGGGGACGGCCTCACGCCCATTGCCCGCGCGCTGTCGTGGAGCACGGCGCTGGCGGCGCTGGGCGTGCTGCTGCTGGCTGCAACGGCGATCGCCATTCGCCGGCATTCGCGGCGCTGAATCCTCCCCGGGAGGCGAGCACGGATCCGGCCTCCGGGATTTCGCGGAGCGCGCCGGGGCCGGAACCAGTGTCTGATTTATTACATTTCACTTTTACAATTCTTTAGAAGAGTTGGACGTTCGTCTCACTCTGCGGGTTGCGCGGACCAATCCGCGCTTCCAAGGAGAGTTCAATGGCGAACCTGCGTCGGGAGATGCTTCTCATCCTTGTACTTTCGCTCGCAGCCTGCGGCACCGCCGCAACCGGCCCCTCGGACGAGTCGAAGCTGGCGGCACAGGAGGCTCCGCTTCGGCCCGCCATCGGCGCCGCGGTTCCGGATTCGTACATCGTCCGGCTCGCGCCCGGCGCCGACGCGCACGCCGTCGCCGCGGCGGCCGCGGCGTCCCCTCGGCACGTCTATTCGATCATCAACGGCTTCGCGGCGACGTTGAACGCGCACCAGCTTTCGGCGCTGCGCGCGCATCCCGGCGTCATCGAGATCGAGCAGGACCAGGTCTATACCGCCGACACCACCCAGAGCGGCGCCACCTGGGGCATCGATCGCATCAACCAGCGCAACCTGCCGCTGGACGGGCTCTACACCTATACGGCCACCGGCGCCGGCGTGCGCGCGTACATCATCGACACCGGCATCCAGACCAGCCATCCCGACTTCGGCGGCCGCGCCTCCGCCGTCTATGACGCCTTCGGCGGCAACGGCCAGGACTGCAACGGCCACGGAACGCACGTGTCGGGCACGGTGGCGGGGACGAGGTTCGGCGTGGCCAAGGGCGCGCTCCTGCGCGCGGTGCGCGTGCTCGACTGCAATGGCTCGGGCTCGACTTCGGGCATCATCGCCGGCCTCAACTGGCTCGCCACCAACGCCATCCACCCAGCGGTGGCGAACATGAGCCTCGGCGGCGGCTTCTCCAGCTCTCTCAACACCGCGGTGAACAACCTGGCCAGCTCGGGCGTGTTCGTGGCGGTGGCGGCGGGCAACAGCAACGCCGACGCCTGCAGCTTCTCGCCCTCCAGCGCCGCCAACGTCACCACGGTGGCCTCCTCCACCATCAGCGACGCGAAGTCGTCGTTCTCCAACTTCGGCGCCTGCGTGGATCTCTACGCGCCGGGAAGCAGCATCACCTCCGACTGGCTCAACGGCGGAACCAACACCATCAGCGGCACGTCGATGGCGACGCCTCACGTGACCGGCGTGGCGGCGCTCTACAAGTCGGCCAACGGCGACGCGAGCTTCAGCACCATTCGCACCTTCCTCGTCAACAACGCAACCGCCAACAAGATCACCGGCAATCCCACCGGCACGCCCAACCGGTTGCTGTTCAAGTCGACGCTCTGATGAATCGACGGGGGCCGCGGTGCGCGCGCCGCGGCCCCTTCGATCGCGGCGTGATTGCCGTGTTGCTGTATTGTTGCAACCCGCACATTTTGCGCGCGCCGCCGGCGGCTCGCGCCAGGCAAGGGGTATCGTCTGCAGATGGGCTATGAGGTGCGCTTCGCCAGCGGTCTGGCCCCGGTCCCGACCCGCGTCCGCCTCCGGCTCAGCGACCGGCTGGAAGAGGTGGCCGACGCCATCGCCACCATTCCCTCCGACAGCCTGATCATGAAATCGGTGCTGGAGGGCGCACTGGTGATCGAGATCGCGGATTGGCGATTCGAATATCGCATCGACCCGGAGCGATCGCGCATCACGGTGATCGACGCCGCGGAAGTCTCGCGCCCACCCCGGCAGCCGGACGAGGAGCCCTGAGCCGGCCCCTCTCGCCGTGCACGCGGCGGCGGACGGCCCGAAGGCAGGACCCGGCCCGACCGGGCCCTGCGGCACGCACCGGGGCCGGTGCCCCCTGCCTACTTCGCGACCGAGAACCCGGAGTCGGCCACTGCCTTCTCCAGGTCCGCGTGCCTGGCCTTCGCGTCGTCGTACTTCACCACCACTTCGCCCTTGGCGCGGTCGGTGGTGGCCGATTCCACGCCCTTGACCGACTTCAGCTTCGCCTCCGTCTTCTTCGGGCAATTGTCGCAGTGCCAGCCGCTCACCTTGATGGTGTCGGTCCTGGCCTCGGCCAGCGCCGCGGTGCTCGAGAACAGGATCGCCAACCCGAACAGGATCTTCTTCATGTGGCTCCTCCCTCAGGACTGCAAACGCGCAGCTTGGCTACGGCGAAAGAATCCTGTCAACCGTGGCGCTCCCGATCACCTGCGCCCGAGCAGGCGGGCGAGGTGCTCCTTCCAGAAGACCGGGAAGGTGTGGGTTCCGTGCCCGCGCGTCTGGGTGGAGGCGGGGATGAGCACGAACTCACCCTTGGGCACCCGCTTGATCTCCCGTTCGAGGATGCCCAGCTCGGGCGGGTTGATGGTGTCGTCGGCGGAGTTCACCGCCGTGAGCGGCGCCCGGATGGTGTCGAGGCGCGGAGAGGGATCGTAGTCGCGCGAGGCGTCGAAGGCGTAGAGGACGTCGTTGGCGTCGTACCCGGGAAGCCGCTTCTTCATCCAGTCGCGATAGAAGGCGTCGGCGGCGTCGCGGGTGGGGTACTGGTCCTGGAAGCGCAGGGGGGCGCTGGTCATGATCAGGAGCACGTCGAGGGCGGAGCGCAGGCCGAGCACCGGCTGCTCCTTGTACTCGCCCTCCGCCCAGGCCGGGTCGGTGCGGATGGAGTCGATGATCATGTCGCGCATCATCCGGTTGCGGCCGGCGATCTGCACCGGCGCGCTGGCGAGAGGCATGAGCGCGTCCATGAAGGCCGGGTACTTCTCGCCCCAGACCCAGGTGTGCATCCCGCCCATCGACGTTCCCATCACCAGGCGCAGGTGCTTCACGCCGAGCGCGAGGACGAGCGCGTGCTGCGCCGTCACCATGTCGTCGTAGGTGTAGTGCGGGAAGCGCGCGTGCAGGCCGTCGCTGGGCTTCGACGACTTCCCGTGCCCGATGCCGTCCGGAAGGATGATGAAATGCGTCTGGGCGTCGAGGAGCTGGCCCTTGCCGAAGAGGACGCCGGCGAAGTCCTCGCCGGTGAACTGGGCGCCGCTGCCGGTGGTGCCGTGCAGCACCAGCACCGCGGGGCGATCGGGAGCGCCATAGGTGCGGTAATGGATCTTCAGCTCGGGAAGCACCCCGCCTGCGGCGAAGTGGAAGTCCTTGAGGGTGAGGTTGCCTTCGGCGGGAGCGGCGATGGCGAAAAGGAGCGCGAGGAGCATTTCGCGAGCATACCCAATCGCCGCGGCGCCGGGCGCCCGCGGACCGCGCGCTGTCGGGCCTGCTACGTGCCGGCGGCGGCGATGCGCGGCACCGCTTCCCTGCCCACCCTGCCGAGGATGCCGTCGAGCTCCTCGCCGGCGAGCGTCTCCTTGGCGAGCAGCGTGGCCGCGCCCTCGTCGAGGAGCTTGCGGTTGTTCGCCAGCATGGCCCGCGCCCGCTGGAACTGCTCCTCGACCAGGCCGCGCACGGCGACGTCGATCTCCCGCGCGGTCTCCTCGCCGTAGAGCCGGCGCGACCCGTACGCCTGTCCCAGGAACGACGCGGGCTCCGTCTCGTAGGCCACCGGCCCCAGGGTCGCGCCCATGCCGAAGCGGGTGACCATGTTGCGGGCGATGTCGGTTGCCTTGGAGAGGTCGTCGGCCGCGCCGGTGGAGAGATGACCGAAGACGAGGTGCTCCGCGGCGCGCCCGCCGAGCAGGACGGCCATCTTGTTCTCCAGCTCCTCGCGGGTCATCAGATAGCGGTCCTCGGTGGGCCGCTGGATGGTGTACCCGAGCGCACCGATGCCGCGCGGGATGATGGAGATCTTGTGGACCGCGTCGCTGCCCGGCAGTGCCGCGGCCACCAGCGCGTGGCCCATCTCGTGGTGCGCCACGATCTCGCGCTCGCGCGGGTTGAGCAGCCGGTTCTTCTTCTCCAGGCCGGCGACGATCCGC
Source organism: Myxococcales bacterium (assembly GCA_035702105.1). Lineage (GTDB taxonomy): Bacteria > Myxococcota > Myxococcia > Myxococcales > 40CM-4-68-19 > 40CM-4-68-19. Next base: position 65,038 of record DASSQZ010000230.1, read on the forward strand.
TCGATGGCGACGTTGAAGTCGTTCATGCCGATGCGCCCGCCGCCCCGCCGGGTGGCCACCAGCGCCGCCTCGTTGACCAGGTTCGCGAGGTCCGCGCCGGTGAAGCCGGGCGTGAGCGCCGCCACCTCCTCGAGCTTGACGTCGGCGTCGAGCGTCACCTTGCGGGTGTGGACCTTGAGGATCTCCAGGCGGCCCACGCGATCGGGCCGATCGACCAGCACCTGCCGGTCGAAGCGGCCGGCGCGCAGGAGCGCGGGGTCGAGGATCTCCGGGCGATTGGTGGCGGCGAGCAGCACGATGCCGGAGCCGGGATCGAAGCCGTCCATCTCGACGAGGAGCTGGTTGAGCGTCTGCTCCTTCTCGTCGTGGCCGCCGATTCCCGGCATGGCCCCGCGGGCGCGGCCGAGCGCGTCCAGCTCGTCGATGAAGATGATGCAGGGCGCCTTGGCGCGCGCCTGCTCGAAGAGATCGCGCACGCGCGCGGCGCCGACGCCGACGAACATCTCCACGAACTCCGAGCCGGAGATGGAGAAGAAGGGCACTCCCGACTCGCCCGCCACCGCCTTGGCCAGCAGCGTCTTGCCGGTGCCCGGCGGGCCGACGAGGAGGACGCCCTTGGGCATGCGGGCGCCGAGGCGCCCGTGCTCCTTGGGATCCTTGAGGAAGGCGACCACCTCCTGCAGCTCGGCCTTGGCCTCGTCCACGCCGGCCACGTCGGCGAAGGTCACCTTGGTGTCGGTCTCCACGTAGACCTTGGCCTTGGACTTGCCGATGGCCATCAGCCCGCCGCCCGGCCCGCCGAACTGCTTGGACATGCGGCGGCCGAGGAAGACCCAGATGCCGAAGAAGAGGGCGATGGGAACCACCCAGGAGAAGAGCAGCGAGACGAGGTTCGAGTCGAACTGGCCGCGGTACTCCACGCCGTGCTGGTCGAGCTCCTTGGCGATGTCCGCGTCCACCCGCACGGCGACGAAGCGCTTCTTGCCGCCGATGGGCTCCTTGAACTCGCCGGAGAGCTGGTCCTGACCCACGATGACGCTCTTGATCTTGTCCTCGCGGACCAGCGTCTGGAACTGGCTGTAGGGGATGGTCGCGATCGCTTCCCGGCGCGTCCAGTAGTCCTGGAAGAAGAGCACGCCCATGACGGCGAGCAGCACGTATCCGAGGTTGAACCCTGTCTGCTTCCTGTTCATCAACTTTACAGGCTAACCGCCGGGCGGCGGCCGCGCGACTCCGATCGCGCGTGCAAGCCGCCCTTGGGGCCTCGCGGGCTGGCGCCGGCGGCGAGGCGCGGGCGCGAAGCGGTTGCGAGCTCGTTTCCGCCTTCGGCAAGGTTTGCGGACCTGCGCTTCCATTCTCCTCGGGAGCCCCGTGGTCCTGATGTTGCACCGCGTTGTCTGGCACCGGCACGGGGGGCCCAGGCGATGCGTCAGCGTCCGTTGCGGGCCGCGGCCCTGGCTGCCGCGATCGCGTGCACGCTCGTGCCGCGGGAAGCGCCCGCCGCCGCCTGCTGCATGTCCGCCACCGGTTTCGGCCTGGGGCGGCTGCGCGTCTGGGAGGAGTCCGCCTTTGGCCTGCAGCTCGGCACCGCGCGGAGCCTGGGCCAGTGGGATTCCGGCGGCAGCCTGCGCTGGAACGCCTCCGGCTACTCGGACGGCCTCAGCCTCGTGCAACCCTGGGCCATCGTGCGGGTGCACGAGCGGGTGCAGCTGCAGGCGTGGGTGCCCGTCTACCTCAACGACCGGTCGAGCGCCGGGCAGACGCAGCTCGCGGGCGGCGTCGGGGACATGGGCGCCGCGTCGCGCTTCGAGCTGGTCGGCCTGGGGGAATACGCGGAGCTGCCCGGCGTGGCCGTCACGGTGGGCATCCTCGCCCCGACCGGCCGCCGCCCCGAGGAGACCTCCCCGCCGCTCTTCGCCGGCGCCACCGGACGCGGCGCCTGGGGCGCCTCGCTCGCGCTCGAGACCGAGTACGCGACCCTGCCGTGGTTCGTCCGGCTCGACGCGGGAGTGAGCGCCTTTCTGCCCTTCCGCCGGCCGGACACCGGGGCATCGCAGCGCTATGGGCCCCTCTTCCAGGCCGCGCTCTCGGCGGGCAACGAGGTCGCGGCCGAGAAGCTGGTGCTCGCGCTCTCGCTGAGCGGCGAATGGGAGACGACCACGCACAGCGACGGCGCGGTGGTGCCCGGCTCCAATGCGTACTCGTATGCGGTCAGCGGCGCCGCCTCCTGGCTCGTCACTCCGCACTGGACGCTGGTGGGGAACCTGACCAGCAACGTCTGGCCCGACGGCGCCGGCATGAACCGCGACGCGCGCCTCGGCTTCACCGCAGGAGTCCGCTATGGCCATTTCTAGGGTGCTGGCGACGATCGTTCTCGCGGCCGCGTCCGCACAGGCCGTCGAAACCCTCTCGCTCACCGCCGCCGACGGCGCCAGGGTCACCCTCGATCAATTGCGGGCGGGACGCGACGCCACCGTGATCGTGTTCTGGAGCGCCACCTGCCCGTGCGTGCGGCGTTACCAGGAGCGCGTGGATGCGCTCCTCGACGCATATCCCGGGGACCGCGTGCGCGTCGTCGCCGTCTCCAGCAATGCCGGAGAACGCTTCGCCGACGCGCTCGGCGCCGCGAAGGAGCGCGGCGTGCGGGTGCCGCTCTACCGCGACGAGGGCGGCCGCGTGGCCGACGCTTTCGGGGCCAAGAGCACGCCGACGGTGGTCGTGCTCGACGCCAAGGGCGAGATGCGCTTCCGCGGCTGGATCGACAACGAGCGCAAGCCGGGCGATTCCGGCCGCGAGCCCTGGCTCGACCGCGCGCTGGCAGGGCTCCTGGAAGGCAAGAGCTTCGAGTCCCGCTCCCCCGTCTACGGCTGCAGGATCACCCGGTCGCTTCGCGACCCGCCCCCGGAAGCGGGGTCGTGCTGCGCCGCCGCGAAGAAGGCTGGAGGTGCCCCATGAAGAGGCTGTCCCTCGCCATCCTTTTCCTCGCCGCCTGCGGCGGCTCGAGCCCGTCCCCGACGCAGCGGACCACCGTCGCCGTGGCGCAAGCCGGCGATCTCCGCGTCGAGCTGCTCACCGAGTCCCGGCTCGAGGTCGGCATGACGCCGCTCTACGTCAAGGTGGCCACTGCCGCGGGCACCGCGGTCACCGATGCGGCCATCACCGTGGCGCCCATGATGACGATGGCGGACGGCAAGCAGCACGCCGCGCCGGTGATCGTCTCCTCGGAGCCGTGGGACGGCTCCCTGTACGGCTGCGCCGTGGTGCTCTCGATGCCGAGCAGCGCGATGGACTCGTGGAGCCTGAAGGTCACCGTGCAGCGGCCCTCCGCGGCGCCGGTCGACGCGCTCTTCCAGAACCTCACCGTCGCCGACACCGGCCGGGCGAAGTCGTTCGTCTCCACCGACGGCGCCGCCGAGAAGTACCTCGTCAGCCTCAACTTCGCCGCCGCGCCCACGGTGGGGGTCAACCCGGTGGTGGTGACGCTCCACAAAATGGCCGACATGATGACCTTCGTCCCCGTCGACGACGCGGCCATCGCGCTCGACCCGCAGATGCCGTCGATGAGCCACGGCTCCTCCGGCAGCGTGAACCCGACGCTGACGTCGCTCGGCCGCTACTCCGGCAAGCTCAGCTTCAACATGCCGGGCGACTGGCAGACGAAGATCACCGTCACCCGGGCCGGCCAGACCCTGGGAGCGGTGACCATCGCAACCAGCTTCTGACCCGAAGCCGCTGCGCGTCGCATGCGAAGTTTTCACCGGCGCCTTCTCTGGAGGCGAGGCGCCGCAAGAATTTCGCGCACGCGCGGGCCAGGCGAAGGACCTGCGCGGGCGGCCAGTGCGAAGGCAGCCAACCTGACGCAATCGGCCACGGCGGAGGCTGGCATCGTCGATGCTTCGTGCGGCCGAGGGGGCGCGCCCGCTACATCGGCAATGGACGCTCTCCCGGAGGAACCATGAACCGGCGCAGCCTCCCGCTGCTGGCGGCCGCCCTCGCGGCCTGCAGCAGCGGCGGATCTTCGACCCCGAACCCGCCTGCGACGCTCGCCCGCACCACGCAGGGCATGATCGCCGCCCGCGACGCGACCACGCTCACCGTCAACGGAAGCGCCATCGACGATTCCGCCGCGCGCGTCACCATCGACGGCGTCGCCCGGACCAAGGACGATCTGCAGGTCGGGCACGTCGTCAACGTGCGCGTCGACGACAAGGGCAAGGCCACCGACGTGCGCGCCCACGCCGATCTCCGCGGCAAGGTGGCGGACAAGGCCACCAGCACCCTGACCGTGGGCACGCTCGTCGTCCGCGTGGACGCCGCCACCCGCTTCGACGATTCCGCTTCCCGCCTCGGCTCCGTCTCCGCCGGCGACGGCGTGCGCGTGAGCGGCTTTCCCGACGACAGGGGCGGCGTGCGCGCGACGCGCATCGAGAAGGACGCCAGCGCCGTCGGCGAGTTCGAGGCGCGCGGCATCGCCTCGGCGGTCACCGCCACCGGGTTCACCCTCACCGTGGCGCCCGGCGGGACCCCCTTCACCGTGACCCTGCAGGGCGGCGTCACCCTTCCCGCAGGCCTGGTCAACGGCTCCTTCGTGGAGGTGAAGACGGCAACCCAGCCCACCGGCGCGACCCTGGTGGCGTCGTCGGTGAAGCTCGACGACGACGACAAGCTCGGAGCGGCGGAGCAGGAGGTGGAAGTGGAGGGCATCGTCACCAGCGGCACCTCGGCGAGCTTCGTCATCGACGGCCGCAGCGTGACCACCGGCGCGAGCACGAAGTGGGTGGGCGGTGCGCCCGGCGATCTCGCGGTGGGCGTGAAGGCGGAAGCCGAGGGCAAGCTCACGGCGTCGGGCGCCCTCGCGGCGGCGAAGGTCTCGTTCGGCGACAGCATCAAGCTGCAGGGCACCCCCACCGGCGTCGTCTCCAGCGACGCCAGCAACGGCTCGTTCGCCCTCTTCGGGCTCACCGTCCACGTGAGCAGCGCCACCGAGCTCGAATCCGGCCTGAACCTGGGCACGTTGGGCTCGCTCGCCGTCGAGGTGCGCGGCTACCCGGCGCCGGCGAGCGGTTCCCAGGACCTGGTCGCGACCCGGATCCGCGCCGCGAGCGGCGGCGGCGGATCGCGCATCTTCATCCAGGGCCCGGTGGCCGCGATCAACGCCGCGGCGAAGACGCTCACCATCCTCGGCATCACCGTGGACGTGTCCGGCGCCACCCTCAAGGCCCGCGACGAGACCACCGTGGTGCCGGGCGACTTCTTCGCCAACGTCTCCGCCGGGATGGTGGTGAAGGCCCGGGGCGCCAGCGCCGCCGCCTTTTCCGGCACGACGCTGAAGGCGGACGAGGTGGAAGTGGAGGACGACAAGTAGCGCCCTTCCGTCGCCGCGCTACAGTCTGCATCCGTGAGCCTCGAACAGCTGCTCGAAGACGGGATCATCGACGAGGCGCTCGGGCGCCTCAAGTCGGGCAAGGAGGCCGACGTGTGGCTGGTGCGGCACCGCGACGAGGTGCTCTGCGCCAAGGTCTACAAGGATCGCAGCTTCCGCAGCTTCAAGAACAACGCCGGCTACAAGGAGGGGCGGCAGGTCCGCAACACGCGCACGCAGCGCGCCATGGACCGCGGCAGCCGCTTCGGCCAGGCCGCGGCGGAGGAGGCCTGGCAGTCGGCCGAGTCGGACGCGCTGCACAGGCTGCACGCGCACGGCGTTCGCGTGCCGGCGCCGGTGCTCTTCTACCAGGGCATCCTCCTCATGCACCTGGTGGTGGACGCGCACGGCCATCCGGCCCCCCGGCTCATCGATGCGCAGGTGTCGCGCGAGCAGGCCGGCGCGCTCTACGCCGACCTGCGGCAGCAGGCGGTGAAGATGCTCTGCGCCGACCTGATCCACGGCGACCTCTCGCCCTACAACGTGCTGCTCGGGGCGGACGGACCGGTGATCATCGACTTTCCCCAGGTGGTCTCGGCGGCGCACAACAGCACCGCGCACGCGTTCTTCCGGCGCGACGTGGAAAACCTCAGGGCGTTCTTCGCCCGCATCGATCCGTCGCTGCACGCGCGCGGCGGCGACGCGGACGAGATCTGGAGAGCGTACGTGCGCCGCGAGCTCTCGCCCGACTTCGTTCCCAGCGGCAGGGCGAGAGAACGACATCCGCACCCCGGCGGGCCGCGGCAGCATCCACGCCCGCCGGCACAGCAGCGCCACGGACAGCAGCAGAAGCCGCAGCAGGGACAGCGGCACCCGCAGCGGCATGGGTCCGCGCCGCAGCAGCAGCAGCACGGGCAGGGGCGGCCGCCGCCTCAGGGGCATTCCGGCGGGCAGCCGCGGCCTCCGCGTGCGCCGGCAAACAGGAACGCGCCCGGCCCTTCCGTCGAGCGCATCCACCGTCACACACGCCCCCACACGCCGCCGCAAAAGTAGCATCAAACGCGCTGCGGAGGCCCGACGATTATCTGTCCCCTGCGGCAGTCCGTGCGGGTTCGTAGATTCAGACGCTCCGCTGAAATCCCCCCCGGCGGGCGCTCACAGGGATGACGCACCATCCCCGACACCCATTCCAGGCTTTTTCCTTGATGTGCGATCAAGGAATCAAGGAGAGACAGATGACGTCGATGAAGATGAACCGGATGATTCCCGCCTGTGCCGCCTCGCTGATGCTGATCGCGTGCGGCGGTGGAACCAGCACCCCTTCGACCGTGCAGAACGTCGGCGCCGCCGGCGCCACGCTGACCAGCGGAGCTGCAACCCTCACCATTCCCGCCGGCGCGCTGACGCAGAACACGCAGGTGACGCTTCGCGAAGCCGAGCCGCACCACGCCGGCCGGGCCGCGCGCGTCGAGGTGGAGCCGCACGGGCTCGCCCTCGGGCAGCCGGCGCGGATGTCCGTCAAGGTGGACGACAGCAACGCCAAGGTGAAGATGCACGACGACAACGACGCGCTCGTCGACGTGGAGATCGAGGATCGCAACCACGGCGAGTACAAGACGAGCATGAGCTCGCTCGGCGACGTCGAGGTGGAGCTGGAGCACGGCGCCGCCTGCAATCCGGCCTGCGGCGCCAACCAGGAGTGCGACGACGGCGTCTGCAAGCCGCACACCGAGGATGCCGCAGCCAAGTCCTGCGACCCGGTCTGCCCCTCCGGCAACGAGTGCGACGACGGCGTCTGCAAGGCGCACAGCGAGATGGAGCCGGGCGGCGCCCCGGGCACCGCCACCTGCACCCCCGCCTGCGCCACCGGCCTCGAGTGCGACAACGGCATCTGCAAGGCCCATCACGGCGGGTAATCTCCACGCCGCCTTCCGGCATCGAGGCCGCCCCCGCGCTCCTGCGGTGGCGGCCTCGTCCGTTTGCGCTCCGCACCCGGGACGCGGGCGCGCTCCCAGCGAGTGCGATTTCAAATCGTGCTCCGCCGCGCCCATTGCCTTTACCACCTGATTCGGCCTTAGAAGGGCGTTCGCCCGACATTTCCCACCCGCGCCGGAGGGTGAGTGAGGTGACGTCCGCACGGTTCATTTGCGAGTCCGACCTGGCCTCTGCACAGGAGCCCGGGCTGGTGTCGCCGTACGGCGCGGGCCGGCCGGGAACGCTGCTCACGGCCATCCGATCGATGCAGGAGGCAGCGAGCCTCAAGACCGTCGCCGAGCACGCGGCCGCCGGGCTCCTGCGCCTGACCGACGCGTCCGCCGCCACCGCCTACATCGTCAGCGCCTCCGGCGAGCGGGTCTTCGCCACCGCCGGCCAGCTTTCGCTGGAATTGACCGAGCAGCGGGCAGCGGCGCTGATGAAGCTGGCGGCCGCCGGCAATCCCGCGGCGGGCCCGCTCGCGGGCGAGTCGGGAACGCTTGCCGTCGCCTTCCAGTCGGACGTGGTTCGCGGCGCGCTGGTGACCGAAGGCAAGGCGGCCCTCTTCAGCGAAGAGGACGCAACCGCCGCGGACGACCTCGCGGTCCAGGTGGGCGTCTGGGCGGCTGGCGTGGTGATGGCGGAGCGGTTCCGGCTGCTCCAGCGCATGGACGCCGCCGTGGTCGAGACGGTGTGCGAAGGCGTGCTGACGGTGGGCGATCGCAGGGTCACGCTGCTCAACGGAGCCGGCGCGCGGCTCCTGGAGATGAAGCCGTCCGACGCCACCTGGCGGCCGGTGGAGGCGTTCTGGCCGGCACTGGCGCGCGCGATGGAATCGGGCAAGCCGCTCGACGACGAGCCGATGAAATTGCGCGGCAAGCCGCTCCTGGTGACGGCGCGCTTCTTTCCCGAAGGGCCCTGGGCCACCTGCGCGGTGGCGACCTTCACCGAGCCGGCCTCCGCGCGCGCAGCGGCCAGGGGCCTTCATGGCGCCGGAGCGGCGTCGGACTTCGCAACCCTGGTGGGCGTGAGCCGGGCCATCGGACTCGTCCGCGGCATCGCCGAGGTGGCGGCGCAGAGCGCCTCCGGCGTGCTCATCGAGGGCGAGTCGGGCGTGGGCAAGGAGGTGCTCGCGCAGGCCATCCACGCCGCCGGACCGCGCAGCCGGCAGCCGTTCGTCGCCGTGCTCTGCGCCGCCATCCCGCGCGAGTTGCTGGAATCCGAGCTCTTCGGGTACGAGGCGGGATCGTTCACCGGAGCGAGCCCGCGCGGACGGGCGGGAAAGTTCGAGCTGGCCAACGGCGGGACGCTGCTGCTCGACGACATCGTCGACATGCCGCTGGACATGCAGGCGAAGCTCCTGCGCGTGCTCCAGGAGCATTCGGTGACGCGCCTGGGCGGGAGCCGGCCGCATCCCGTTGACGTGCGCGTCATCGCGACCGCCAACCGCAACGTCGCCGAGGCCGTGCGGGCGGGCCAGTTCCGCGCCGATCTCTATTACCGCGTGAACGTGCTCAACATCGGCATCCCGCCGCTCGCCCAGCGGCGCGAGGACATCAAGCCGCTGGTGGAGCACTTCCTGCGCAAGCACGCTCCCGCGCACGACAGCAATCTCAGGACGGTGGGTCCGGACGCGCTGCGCGTCCTCGAGTCGCACTCCTGGCCGGGCAACGTGCGCGAGCTGGAGCACTGGATCGAAAGCGAGATCCACTTCGCTCCGAAAACGGACACCTGCCTCCACCGGCTGACGCGGCATCCCTCGGCCGCGGCGGCGCCGAAGGCGCGCGCGCCGCGCACGCTGCGCGACGCGGAGCGCGAGCTGTTCGCCACCGCCATGGTGGACGCGGCGGGCGACATCAGCCGCGCAGCGCGCGATCTCGGGATCTCGCGCGGCAAGTTGTACAGGAAGTTACGAATCTATGCGCTGCTGCCGAAGTGACGTGAAGCGAACTACGCGCCGCATCGTGGTCCGGAACGGACCACATCCTGCGTCGGACTGATTCAGTCCAACGTCTGTACCGGCATGGCGCTGGCGCGCCCCATGCTGCCGGGACCACCCGAAAAAGCCGTGTGCAGGAAAGCGCGGTCCGCGCTGGCACCTTCCGTGCTCAGGCGCCCGACCCTGCGTCAACCACGACGGGCGGTTCCACCGCGCGTGCGGCGGGCCGCCCAGGGAGAGCTGCCTTGCATCGGACAAACCGTTCGAGAAGTCGAATCCAGGAACTCATCCGCACTGCATTGGTGATGGCGGCGCCTGCCGCAATCGCGACCCTCTTCGCTGCTTCCGCGCGCGCGGACAGCGTGCCGACGGGACTGCCTCCCAGTCCGCTCTTCGGCGTGCAGAAGTTCACCCAGCCCCTGCCCCGCTTCGACATCCTGCCGCGCCAGCCCGTTTCCGTCCTCAACCCGCCGCCCACGGAGCAGGCCAACACCACGCAGCAGGCCGTCGATCCGGCGCTCGGCGGCGGGATGGGGCCCATCGAAGGACGGCCGCCGGGGCCGGTCTGGGCGCATCAGGGCTGGACCCGATTCCCGCCCCAGGTCGCCATCGACCTGACCATGGAAGGGGCCAAGCTCAACACCGTCTACGACCCCGGCGTCTCCCCGAGCTTCAACTCCGGGATCCAGCCCGGCACCTTCCAGTTCAAGTTCCACCCCGGCCTGCCCACCCAGGGGCCGCTCGCGATGTGGACGTACAACGGCACGCTGCCGCCCAAGCTGATGATCGGCCGGTACGGCGAGCCGATCCTCTTCCGCCTGCACAACCGGCTGCCCGCGGACAAGAACGCCAACGGCGGGTTCGGCATCCATTCCATCTCGACGCACGAGCACAACGGCCACCACGGCGCCGAGAACGACGGATTCACCGGCGCGTACTTCTGGCCCGGTGAATTCTACGATTACCACTATCCAATCGTGCTCGCGGGAATCAATACCATCAACACCAACGCGACGGATCCCAGGGCTTCCAGCCCCACCGACTCCGGCGGCATCGTCAACGTGCCGGGCGACTGGCGCGAGACCATGAGCACGCACTGGTTCCACGACCACATGTTCAGCTTCACCTCGCAGAACGTGTACAAGGGCATGGCCGGCATGTTCAACATCTACAGCGGCCTCGACCGCGGCAACGAGGCCATCAACGACGGCGTGAACCTGCGCCTGCCCAGCGGCACCACCAAGCCCTGGGCCAACCTCGAGTACGACGTCAACATCGTGCTCGCCGACAAGGCCTGGGACGCGCAGGGCCAGCTCGCCTTCGACAAGTTCGACTTCGACGGCTTCATCGGCGACGCGATGACCGTCAACCTCGCCTATGACCCCTTCTTCGAGGTGGAGGCGCGCAAGTACCGCTTCCGCATCCTCAACGGCGCCGTCTCGCGTTTCTTCAAGCTGGCGATGAGCGACGGCTCGCCGATGATCCAGATCGCCAACGACGGCAACCTCCTGCCCCACCCGGTGCCGCTGACCGAGCTGGACGAGCAGGGCATCGCCGAGCGCTACGACGTGGTCATCGACTTCTCCCGCTACGCGGTGGGCAGCAGGGTCTACTGGGTCAACCTGGCCAAGCAGACCAACGGCAAGAAGCCGGACGAGGACCTCGCGCTGCGCGACGCGCTGGCCGGCGACTCCGCCGATCCGTGCGTCGGGAAGTTCGTCGAGTTCCGCATCGTGCGCAGGCCGGCCTCGCCCGACGTGAGCCAGGTGCCGGACCCGCTGATCCCCAATCCGGTGCTGCCGCCCAACTTCCACGCCCGCACCTTCGAGTGGGCCCGCGGCGCCTCCCAGCCGACCCTCGCCAGCGACTCGCTTCCGCTGGTCCCCGCGACGCCGGGCAGCGGCGCAGACACCACCGCATTCATCGGCCCGTGGGGCCCCGAGACCGACAACCAGGGTGGCGTGCTGGACGCTGACTTCGGCCGCATCTCCGCGGCGCCGGGGCGCAACACCGCCAACACCACCGAGCAGTGGACGCTGCAGAACGGCGGCGGCGGCTGGGACCACCCCATCCACATCCACTTCGAGGAGGGGCAGATCGTCGCCCGCAACGGCAGCGCCAGCAACGTGCCGGCCTGGGAGAAGGGCCGCAAGGACGTCTACCGCCTGCGCCCGAGCGGCAGCGTGACCCTGCGCATGCAATTCCGCGACTTCGGGGGAATGTACATGGAGCATTGCCACAACACAGTGCACGAGGACAACGCAATGCTGCTGCGCTGGGAGATCGACGCCAACGGCGCGCCCTTCCTGCAGCCGCTTCCGACGCCGATCTCCACGCCGCAGGGTGTGACCTTCGTTCCCCCCGACGACATCCTGCCCACCGCCTACAACTAGGGAGCGAGCCATGATCAGCGAATCCCCGGCATTGAATTCCATTCTCCTGGCAACGGAGCGCAAGATGAACCAGCGTCGCGGCGCCCTCTCCTCCGTCCTGCGCGGCGCGATTGCGGCGCTGCTCCTTGCCGCGCCCCCGGCGCTGGCGCAGACGACGGTCTCGACCTTCACCATCCAGGTCTCCGGCACCGCCTCGTCGGTGAAGACCGGCCTGCCCGAGACGGTGAAGTTCTCGGGCCCGGTGGTGATCACCACGACGGTCGTCACCGATCCCTCGTCGCCCACGCCCACCGCCACGACCACGCTGCTGCCGCCTTCGGTGGAGGTCTCCATCGACGGCCGCGGCGTGACCGGCGTGGGCCAGAAGACCGGCACCATCTACAACAACGAGTGCGAGGCCAGGCTGACGCGCCTGTTCAGCGCCACCGACACCATCTCGCTCACCTTCGCGTTCTATCCGGCGCCGCCCCCGACTGCCGCCGCGGACGCGGTGGGGGCGTACATGTCCTCGAAGACCGGACTCCTCACCCTGAATCTCACCTACGACACCGCGACCACCGCGCTGACCGGCGTGACGGCTTCCCTGGGCACCCTCTAATCCACGGCAACGGGGACGAGCCGGCAGCGTCCGGCTCCCCCCTGCCCCATCACCGAAGTACCGGGAGCGATACGCGATGCGAGCACATCTTCGAAGCGCGATCCGGACCGCCCTGGCGCTGGTCGCCGCGGCGGCCATGCCGGGGCCGGCCGCCGCGGCAGGACTGGGTGGGCCGGAGTATTTCCCCAACCTTCCCCTGATCACGCAGGACGGGAAGGTCATCCATTTCTACGACGACGTCCTCAAGGACAAGGCGGTCCTCGTCAACCTCATCTACACGCGCTGCAGCGCGAGCTGCCCGCTGGAGACGGCCAAGCTCGCGCAGGTGCAGCGGATGCTGGGCGATCGGGTGGGCAAGGACATCTTCTTCTACTCGATCAGCATCGATCCGGAGCACGACACCCCCCGGGCGCTGAAGGCGTATGCGAGGAGGTTTCACGTCAAGCCGGGGTGGACCTTCCTCACCGGCAAGAGGGACGACATCCGCATCATCGGCAAGAAGCTGGGCCTCGCGTCGTTGGCCGACGCCGCCAGCCGCGACGGGCACCAGCCGTCGTTGATGATCGGCAGGGATTCGACCGGGGAGTGGATCCGGAACTCCGCGATGGAGAACCCGCGCTTCCTCACGCTGACGATCCAGCATTTCCTCGACGGATTCTCGGGCGCGCCGGTGAAGAGCTACGCGGAGATGGGCGCGCTGAAGAACGTCGACCGGGCCCAGTACCTCTTCCGCTCGCGCTGCGCCGCCTGCCACACCATCGGCCGGGGAGACGCCGTCGGGCCGGACCTCCTCGACGTCGGCAAGCGCCGCGACCACGTCTGGCTCGTTCGCTACGTCTCGAACCCCGATCGCCTGCTCGCCGGCGGCGACCCGATCGCGAAGGAGCTCTTCGCCAGGTACAGGGACGTGCGCATGCCCAACCTGGACCTGAGCCCGGAGGAGGTGGACCTGCTCCTGCCCTACATCGAGCAGGAGAGCCGCCGCGCCTCGACTCCCCCGCCCAAGGCGCTGTCGGCGCGGTAGCCCGGCTCGGCGCAGCCCCCGCCTCGCTCTCAGCGGCTGCGCTCCAGGTCCCAGAGCGAGACGGGCGTGCGCCGGTGCAGCCAGATGCCCATTCCCACCGGCACGAAGCCGCGCCCGAGCTCGCGCCGGTACCAGCCGCCGGAGCGCAGCCAGGGGGTGCGGTGGGTGGCGGAGCGATCGCAGTTGCGCTCCCAGTCCTCGCGGGTCAGGGCGCCGAAGTAGAGGGCGCCGCGGCAGACGCGGCGCAGGTTGGCGATGGCGCGCCGCGCGTCGCGGCCGTCCAGGTACTGGAGCACGTCGTCGCAGATCACCAGGTCGAAGCGGCCGCGGACGTGGACGTCCTGGACCGTGCCGCGTCGCCAGCCGAACCGCTTGCACAGGTAGGGGCTCGTCTCGAGGCCCAGATACGTCGCGCCGCGAAATTCGCGCAGCAGCGGCCGGCGAAGGGCTCCCACTCCGCAGCCGAGGTCGAGAATGCGCCGCACCTGGATGTCGAGACAGCGAAGCGCCGCGGCGATCAGGTGCGCCCGTGCCCGCGTCTGCGCGGCGGTGGTCACCGCGGTGCGCGCGTCGAGGTAATAGCGCTGGTAATAGGCGCGATCGAACGAGGCGGGGTCGGTGGATGCGCCGCCGCTTGCGCGGCACCCTGGCCTCTTCGTCGCGCCAGGGTGCCGTGCTGAGCCGGGGCTCAGTCGTGCTCCGCCGATTCGTGGCCGTGGTCGCCGTCGTCGTCCGGGACGCACGATCCGCTCCGGGTCCGCTCGCAGCGCACAGAGCGCGGCGCCGGCCCGAGCGGCTTTCCCCCGGGCCCGTCCATGAACGTCATCGGCCCGGCGAACGCCTGCTGGTTCACGCCGGGCTTCGTCCAGTCGCAGACCCCGCCGGGGAACACCGCGCGGAGGCGGGCCTGCTGCTCGGCGGTGAAGGTCGCCCCTCCGTAGGCCGGGTCGGTGAAGTCGAGCGGCTCGAGCTGGCACTTGAGGATGTTCTCCGCCACCGGTCCGCCGGCCACCTGCCGCGGCGACGCATGGGTGACGAGGCCCGGGTCCGCGTCGCAGACGGCGAAGTCGGTGATCCTGGTCGCGAAGGTGGTGTCGGCGGGCAGGAAGCAGAAGTCCACCGCGTCGGCGGGCTTGTCCGCCACCACCTTCGCCTCGCGCGATCGCTTGCTGGTGTCGTTCTCGATGTTGGTGAGCCAGCGGTCCATGGTGAGGAACGACTCCAGGGTCAGCCCCGACGCGGCCGGCGCGGTGAGCTGGTTGCCGAAGCGCCAGAAGACGTGGTTGCCGTGGTTGCCGTTCGCCTGGTCGAGGCGCGCGCGCAGGGCGTAGCTGCGCCAGATCTGGTGGATGCCGAAGAGCGGTCCGGCGCCGAAGTTCGGAGTCCGCTCGTCGAATCCGCGCAGGTCGATGATGGGCGTCTTCGCCAGCTGGCCGGCGGAGACGATTCCCGTCGTGTAGGCGATCCGCAGCGCCTCCGGATCCGCGACGGTGCGGTCGGGCGAAGGATCGGTGTCGGCGGTGAACCCGCCGATCTTCTCGTTGAGCGCCACGAACTCCTCCGGGGAGATGGCTCCGGAGGCCAGCGCCTTGAGCCCGTACTGGATGCCGGTGTTGTCGGCGGTGGAGCGCGCCTGGTTCGCGGCAGCCGGCACCGCCCCCCAGATGGAGATGGAGTTGTCCCAGCTCCCGCAGCGCGGCGCCAGCGGGTTGGTGAGGCGATCGTAGACCTGGGTCGCGAGGAGCTGGCAGTTGTTGCGCGGCGCGCCCAGCGGAACGGCGACGCCGGTGGTGTTGATCACCAGATTGGGCACGAACTGGCCGGGCTTGTTGTTGGCGCCGAAGGTGTTGTTCCAGCCCCAGCAGGCAGAGGCGTCCAGGTGACCGGAGATGGCGGCCTTCTTCGCGTCGATCTGCGCCTGGGTCAGCCCCACGTTCGAGTTCGCGAAGGTGGCCGAGTTGAAGTAGTTGACGAGCAGGACGCAGTCCGAGACCTCCATGCTGGTGGTCTCGGAATCGGGATAGGTGCAGGTGGGCTGCACGCCGTCGAGGAGCCCGGGGAAGATGGACGCGGCGGTGAGCTGCTGGATCGATCCGCCCGAGCAGCCGTTGCCCATGGTGTAGCGGATCTCGCCGTAGGTATCGACGATGTGCTCCTTGGTCATCATCAACGCCTCGGCGTTGTAGACGCGGTTGGAGTTGAAGAGCGAATCGGTCATGCTGTTGTCCACCACCATGAAGCCGCGGGAGAGCGCGGCGTCGTCCACCCAGCTCTGCTCGGAGCGGAACTGCCGCCGCGGCTGGCCGGTGCTGGCGCCGAAGGAATGCACCACCTTTCCGTTCCAGGCGGGCTGCGGCGCCCACGGCTTCCAGTCCTGGCCCGGGTCGAAGAGCACGGCGATGTCGTAGATGCCGCGATCGACGGTGCCCCGCTCCACCCGGACGACGTAGGGGACGGTCAGGCCCTGGTCGGTGGTGGTCTGCGCCAGATCGGCGGGCGCGGGCTGGCCGGGATCGAAGGGCTTGAAGCAGGTGTTGGCCGGCGGCACCGCCGGAGGATTGGGATCGGGCAGCACGTTCACGCAGCCCGGCGTCGTGGTCCGGTAGAAGAAATGGAACTCGGTGGCGATGTTGCATTGCGCATCGATCGCCTCGGTGTGCAGGCCGCTGGCGTTGGTGGCCGGGGACGCCAGCGTGGCGGGCCGTGGCGTGGGGGTGGCGCAGATGAACGGCACCTGCTGCGGTCCCGCGATCACCGGGCCGCCGATGGGATGGTTGGTGATGGTGAGGCGGGTGGCCTTCTTCGAATTTCCCGCCCTGGCGACGAGCACGTTCTCGCCGTCGGCGAGCCCGGTGACCACGCCGAGCACGCGCCCGCCGGCGCG
>DASSQZ010000231.1:0-3289 GCA_035702105.1 Myxococcales bacterium
CCGCTGCAGACCGCCGCCAACCTGCTCGCGGCGCTGCGCGAGGAGGATTTCTCGGTGCGCGGCCGCGGCGCCCGCGCCGGCGATCCCATGGGCGAGCTGCTCCTCGAGATCAACTCGCTCGCCGACACCTTGCACGCGCAGCGGGTGGGCTCGCTGGAGGCGGGCGCGCTCCTGCGGCGGGTGATGGACGAGATCGACGTCTCGGTGCTCGCCTTCGACGAGGGAGGTCACGCGGTCCTCGCCAACCGCGCGGCGGAGAGGCTTCTCGGGGTTCCCCTCTCGCGGCTCTTGCAGTCGGGGGGCCTCGACGCCGCCCGGCTGCGCCTCAGCGAAGCCCTGGCGGGCGAGTCGCCGCGGGTGATGGAGCTGGACCTTCCCGGCGCCTCGGGACGGTTCGAGGTGCGCCGCAGCACCTTCCGCATGGGCGGGCTGCCCCACCAGCTCCTGGTGCTCGCCGACCTGCGCCGCGCGCTGCGCGAGGAGGAGCGGCTGGCCTGGCAGCGGCTGGTGCGCGTGCTCGGCCACGAGATCAACAATTCGCTCGCGCCCATCCACAGCATCTCGCGCAGCCTGCAGGGCGCGGCGCCCGAAGACGTGGAGTCGGGCCTCGCGGTCATCGAGCGGCGGGCGGAGAGCCTGATGCGCTTCATGACCGCCTACGCCCGGCTGGCGCGCCTGCCGCCGCCGCAGTTCGCGCCGGTGGACGTGGACGCGTGGGTGCGGCGGGTGGCGGCGCTGGAAGCCCGGGTGCAGGTCCGCGTCCAGGAGGGGCCGCGGCTCTCGGTGCACGCCGACGCCGACCAGCTCGATCAGCTCCTCATCAACCTGGTGCGCAACGCCGCCGACGCCTCGCTGGAGACCGGCGGCGGAGTGGAGGTGAGCTGGGGCGTGGCGCAGCGGCAGCTCGAGGTGTGCGTCGCCGACGAGGGTCCCGGCCTCGCCGGCACCACCAACCTCTTCGTGCCGTTCTTCACCACCAAGCCGGGCGGCTCGGGCATCGGTCTTGCGCTCTCGCGGCAGATCGCGGAAGCGCACCGGGGGTCGCTCTTCCTCGAGAACCGCGCCGATCGGCGCGGCGCCCGCGCGCGGCTTCGCATCCCTCTCGCGGCGGAAGCGGGCCTCAGTAGTGCAGAGTGACCACCACTGTGCCCGACGCGGGCAGGCGAAGGTCCTCCGCCGCGAGCGGCCGCAGCGCTCCGCTCCCCACCTGGACCACGGGGGGCGACGCGTTGCCCGCGATGCTCAGCCGCAACGAGCGCCGCGAGACGGGCTGCGCGGACACCTGCGTCGAAGGAGCAACCACCGCGCCCACCCGGAAGACGGAGGTCGCCCGTCTCGCCGCGGCAGGCAGGGCGGTCAGCAGAGCGAGCGCCGTGCCGGCCGCCGCCGCCCGGGCAATCCGGCTGTGCCTGCCCCCACCCACGGCTGGACCATGGCGATGCCCGCCCCGGAACGCCAGCCTGCGCCGCTGAACAGTCGCGTCGGCAACACCTTGGCGGGCGCCGGCCCGGCCCCTACCTTGCTCCGGCCATGCGAACCCCGCTCCTGATCGCCCTGTTGGCCGCAGCGTCCTGCGTCCGCAATCCCGCCACCGGAAAGCTCCAGCTCGATCTCGTCTCCGAGTCCCAGGAGATCGACCTCGGCAAGCAGGCCAAGCTGGAGGCGGAGCAGCAATACGGCGTCTACAAGGAAAAGCCCGCGCTGAACCAGTACGTGGCCGACCTGGGCAAGCAGCTCGCGGCGGTGAGCGGGCGGCCCCAGCTCCCCTGGTCGTACGAGATCGTCGACGACTCGAGCGTCAATGCCTTCGCGCTGCCGGGCGGGCCGGTGTTCGTCACCCGCGGCATCCTCACCTACCTGACCACCGAGGCGGAGCTGGCCGCGGTCATGGGGCACGAGACCGGCCACGTCGCGGCGCGGCACTCCGCCAACCAGATGAGCAAGGCGCAGATCGCGCAGGTGGGGCTGGGCGTCGGCTCCATCGTCTCGCCGACCCTGGGCTCGCTGGCGCAGGTGGCGGGAGCCGGCCTGCAGCTCCTCTTCCTCAAGTATTCGCGCGACGACGAGACCCAGGCCGACGAGCTGGGCTTCCGCTACATGACGAAGATCGGCTACGACCCGCGGCAGATGATTCCGCTCTTCCAGATGCTGGACGGGGTGACCAGGCAGGCCGGCGGAGGCAAGACGCCGGAGTGGTTGGAGACGCACCCCGACCCCGGCAACCGGCTGCAGGCGACGCAGCAACGCCTGAAGACCGAGCTGAAGGGTTCGCCGGAAGGCATGAAGGTGGAGAGGGACAAGTACCTGCAGATGGTGGACGGCATCGCCTACGGCGAGGACCCGCGGCAGGGCTACTTCAAGGGCGACACCTTCATCCATCCGGACCTGAAGTTCCAGTGGACCTTGCCCAAGGGCTGGCAGCACCAGAACACGGCGCAGGCGGTGGCCGCGGCGAGCCCGAAGCAGGACGCCATCCTCCAGTTGCAGGCGGCGGGGAAGATGTCGCCGGAGGAGGCGGCGCAGAAGCTGTTCACGCAGCAGGGCGTGACGCAGGGGCAGCCGGTGAACGTGCACGGCGCCAAGGTGGCGCGCAGCTTCACCGCGCAGACGCAGCAGGGCGCCATCGAGGGAGTGGCGGCCTTCATCCCCTACCACGACACCACCTGGGTGCTGCTCGGCTACACGCCGCAGGGCGGAATGGCGAACTACGGAAACACGATGCTCGACTCGATGAGCAGCTTCGGGGAGCTGAAGGACTCGTCCGCCGCCAACGTGCAGCCGGCCCGGCTCAAGATCGTGAAGATTGCCCAGCCCATGTCGGTGAGCGACTTCAACGCCAGGTACCCCTCGAGCATCAAGCTGGAGGAGGTGGCGCTGATCAACGGCGTGGAGGGCGGCGGCCAGATTCCCGCGGGCTACGCCAAGCAGGTGACCGGCGGCGTGGCGCAGAAGTAGGCGCGCGCGCAGTTGCGAAGAGCGCGGCGCGGGCCCGTGCAGGCGCCCGCGCCGCTCAGGCTTTACCTCACTGCACCACGGTCAGCGCCGTGTCGTCGATGAAGAAGCTGGTCTGCAGCGAGGCGTCCTCGGCGCCGTTGAAGTGGATGCGCACCGTCTGGCCCTTGAACGCGCTCACGTCGAACGTCCTCTGCACGTAGGTCGTTCCGTGGTTCAGGTTGCTGAAGGTGCCGAGCGTCGAGAGCACCGTGTTCGAGGTGTTGCGCACCGTCACCGTCAGCTTGTCGAAGGCGGTGGTGGTGGTGGTCTCCGCCGTGGTGATCTTCAGCCAGAA
>DASSQZ010000232.1:0-23602 GCA_035702105.1 Myxococcales bacterium
CTCGACGTCGACTCGTTCGCCGGGCGGCTCAGCTTCTTCTTCAACGTGCACAACAACTTCATCGAGGAGGTGGCCAAGTTCCGCGCCGCCCGCCGCCTCTGGGCGCGCACCATGAAGGAGCGCTTCAAGGCCAAGGACCCGCGCTCCTGGATGCTGCGCTTCCATGCCCAGACGGCGGGGTCGACCTTGACCGCGCAACAGCCGGACAACAACGTGGTGCGGGTGGCGCTGCAGGCCATGGCGGCGGTGCTGGGCGGCTGCCAGTCGCTGCACACCAACGGCCGCGACGAGGCGCTCTCCCTTCCCACCGAGGCGAGCGCGCGGATCGCGCTGCGCACGCAGCAGATCGTCGCCCATGAGAGCGGCGTCTGCGACTTCATCGACGCGCTGGGCGGCTCCTTTGCGGTGGAGGCGCTCACCGACGAGCTGGAGGCGAAGGCGGTCTCCTACCTGCGCAAGATCGACGAGATGGGCGGGATGGTGGAGGCCATCTCGCAGCAGTATCCGCAGCGCGAGATCGAGGACGCCGCCTACGCCGCGCAGAAGGAAGTGGAGGAGAAGAAGCAGCTCGTGGTGGGCGTGAACGAGTTCGTCGCCGAAGGCGAGCCGCCCTTCGAGATGCTGCGGGTGGACCCGAAGCTGGAGGAGCAGCAGATCGCGCGGGTGCGGGCGTTCCGGCGCTCCCGCGACAATTCGGCGGCGACGCGGGCGCTCTCCGATCTGAAGAAGGCCGCCCAGGGCACCGAGAACCTCGTGCCGCGCATCGTCGCCGCCGTGAAGGCGCGCGCCACGCTGGGAGAAGTGGCCAACTCCATGCGCGAGGTGTTCGGCGAGCACGTTCACTGAAGCGCGCGGCGCGCCCTGGCGGCGAGGTCCTGCTGGTGCCAGCGCCGGAGCTGCGCGAGCGAGATCCTGAGGAGCCGCGCCCGCGCTTCCTGCTCCTCGCGCAAGAGCGCCCGCCGCCCCCGGAGCAGCCCGATGCGAACGTCCACGTCGTGCAGCTCGCCGAGCGACGCCTGCAGCGACTTGAGATCGGAGATGCGCGCCGCCACCCGCCCGGGCAGTTGCGGAGCGGCAAGCTCGAGCAGGTAGCGGACCTGCTTCACCGAGATGCGTGCGCGGTGCATCGCGCGCGGCGTGGGGCGCGCTCGCGCGGCCTCCAGCCGCTGGTCCAGCTTCTCGAACCGCTTGCGCAGGACCTTGCGGATCCGCCTGCCGGATGGGCGCGTGAGGTCGGCCTGCAGCAGCAAGGGCAGGGTCCGCACGTGCCACCTGCGCACGGCGGCGGAAAGCGCCTTCGTCGCCTTGCGCGCCAGGGCTGCGCGCTGCCGGTGCAGGCGCTCGTCCCGGGAGCGAAACCAGTCCACCTGGAGCTGCAGGTCGCGCACGTCGCCCAGGGCGTCCTGCAGGTCCTTGACGGGCCGGTCCAGCTCGCGCAGCCCGAGCAGCCGCAGCGCGGCGCGCACCCGCCTGCAGGCGACGCGGGCGTCGTGCACCGCGTCCTCGTGCGGGAGCGCGGGCTCCTTCTGCTCGATGATGGCGAGAAACGGCGCCAGCATGGGCGACGCAGATTACTGTAGCGGCGCGTGCTGATCAGCATCCTCCTGCCGGCGAAGGACGCCTCCGCCACCCTGCCCGACGCGCTCCGGGGCGTGCTCGGGCAGGAGGGCGCGCCGCCCTTCGAGGTGGTGTGCGTCGACGACGCCTCGGTGGACGCGACGCCGGCGCTCCTCGCTGCCGCCGCCCGCGCAGACCCGCGCGTGCGCGTGATCCGCGGCACGGGCTCGGGGCTCACCGCGGCGCTCAACCTGGGCCTCTCGCATTGCCGGGGCGAGCTGATCGCGCGCATGGATGCCGACGACCTGGTGCATCCCGACCGGCTGCGCCTGCAGGCGGAGATGCTGGCGAAGGACGCCTCGCTCGGCGCGGCGGGCTGTCTCGTCCACTGCTTTCCGGCCCCCCTCTCGCCGGGGCTTGCCCGGCTGGAGGACTGGCTCAATGCGACCGTCACCAGGGAGCAATGCCGCAACGGCCGTTTCGTCGAGGCGCCGCTCGTCCACCCGAGCGCGACCTTCCGGCGCGAGGCGCTGGCCGCAGGCTGGGAAGACCACGGCTGGGCGGAGGACTGGGACCTGCTCCTGCGCCTCTGCGAGCAGGGCTGGCAGCTCGCCAAGGTCCCTCTGGTGCTGCTGCACTGGCGCGACTCGCCAGAGCGCCTGACGCGCACCGGCGCCGCCTATCGCGAAGAGGCCATGCTCCGCCTGCGCGCGCATTACCTCGCCCGCGGGCCCTTGCGCGGGCGCGCCTTCGATCTCTGGGGCGCCGGGCCGACGGGAAAGCGGCTGGCGCGCGAGCTGGAGGTCCACGGGCTCCGCCCACGCGCCTTCTACGACGTGGATGCGCGCAAGCGGCTGGCGCGCGGCCGGCCGGTGCTGACCGAACCGCACCTGCCTCCTCCCGGCGAGGCGATGATGCTCTGCGCCGTCGGGGCCGCTGGAGCGCGGGACGAGATCCGCTCGGTGCTCGAGGCACGCGGCTACCGCGAGGGACCCGACTTCCTCTTCGCGGCGTGATGACGCAGCGCCTCCGCTGCAGCCGGGCTGTGATATTCGTGCGGCGCCGTGGCGTCTTTCGAACCCATCGCGCGCCTCCTGGCCGCGCGCGGCGTGCTCTCCGAGCCGCTCCTGCGGCGAATCGAGGGCGAGTCGAAGACCAAGGGCGCGTTCCTGGGCGCGGCGCTGAAGGCGGGAGTGCCTGAGCCCGATCTGGTGTCGCTCCTCTCCGAGGAGCTGGGCGTGCCCGGCGTGGATCTCTCGCGCACCGCCATCGACCTGGCCGTGCTCCAGGCCATCCCGCGTGTGGTGGCGGAGTCCGACCTGGTGCTGCCGCTCTCGACCGACGGCGGCCGGCTGCACGTGGCCATCAGCGGCGGCGAGGACGAGCACCCGGTGCTCGAGGAACTGCGCTTCATCACCGGCAAGGAGGTCTCGCCCTATGCCGCTCTTCCGGGAGCGCTGGAGCAGGCCATCGCCGCGGCGTACGACGCCAGGGAGCGCGGCGAGACCCACTGGCGCGGCCCGGGCCTCCTCCCCGACATCGAGGCGAACGTCACTGTGGTGCTGCCGGGCAACAAGCCGGGCACGCTCTCCGGGCCTCCGCCGCCCCCGGAGGCCGGCGAGGAGTCCGACTTCGACGTGGAGATCGACGAGGACGACGAGGGCGATGCCGAGATCCTCCACGCCGTCCAGGTGCGCACCGGCAGCGCCCGCATCCTGGTGGTGGACGACGACGCCGACATCCTGCGCCTGCTCGACCGCACGCTGCGCGCGGCAGGGCACACCGTCGACCAGGCGCGGGACGGGCTGGCTGCCGAGCAGAAGCTCAAGACCACCCGCTACGACCTGGTGCTGCTCGACGCGATGCTCCCGCACGTGCACGGCTTCGAGATCTGCTCGCGGCTCAAGGCCAGCTCGCGGACCCGCACCATCCCGGTGATCCTGCTCAGCGCGGTGTACCGCGGCTGGCGCTACGCGCTCGATGCGCGCGAGACGTTCGGCGCCGACGACTACATCGAGAAGCCCTTCCACCTGCCCGACCTGTTGCGGCGGGTGGAAGCGCGCCTCTCGGGAGGGCCGGCAGCGCCGAAGCCGAGCGACCAGGCGGAGCAGCTCTACCAGGAGGGCATGGGGCTCCTCGAGGCAAACAAGCTGCCGGAGGCGCGGGCGCTGCTCGAGCGCGCGGTGCAGGAGGACGCGTTTTCGCCCCGGGCGCACTTCGCGCTGGCGCGGGCGCTGCACGAGCAGGGCGACGTCTTCCCCGCCATCACCGCCTACGAGCGTGCGGTGGAGCTCCGGCCGAGTCTCTTCCCCGCCCTCTGCGCGCTCGCCACGCTCTACGAGCAGAAAGGCTTCCGGCGCAAGGCCGCGGACGCGCTGGAGCGGGCGGTGCACGCCGCCCCGGACATGAAGGCGCGGGAAGAGATGCGCAAGCGCCTCTTGCGGCTATTGTAGAGGCATGGATCCCCGCGCGGGCGTCACGCCTTCCATCCGCAACTTCGCGCAGGCCATCGACCGGCAGCGCCAGTCGCTGGAGCGGGTGCCGCTGCTCGACGCGGCGCGGGAAGATCTGGAGAGCGCGGCGCTCGCCCTCGACGAAGCCGAGGTGGCGGCGCTGGCCATCGCGGGGGCGGACGCGGCGGCCCGCTTCGCGGCGGCGGCGCGCGCGGTCTCGGTCCCGGTGCTGCTCGCCGATCTGCTGGCGGAAGAGTACCGGATCTACGAGTCGCGCGCGGCCGGCGCCGACGCGGTGATGCTGCCCGGCGCGCTCCCCCAGGAATTGCTCGCGCGCCTGTTGCGCGCCGCCTCGTCCACGCACATGGCGGGCTGCGTGGCCTGCGCCTCGGCAGAGGAGGTGGAGCGGGCCGGAGCGGCGCGCGCGCCGGTCATCGCGGTGGCTCCGCCGCTGTTGCACGTTCCCGTCCCGCCGCGCACGCTCCTGCTCTCGCTTTCGTTCCACCCGTCCGCGCGAGGGCGGGCGGATGCGGCGCTGGACGCATCGCTTCACGACGCCGCCGCCTTTCGCGCCGCCCTGGAAGAGGAAGGTTGAGGCAAATGCCACCCCCGTTCCGAAAGCACGTCTTCGTCTGCCTCAACGAACGTCCGCCCGATGCGCCCAAGGGCGACTGCACCCGCAAGGGCTCGCCGGCGTTGCTCAAGAAGTTCAAGGAGGCGCTGCGGCGGCGCGGCCTCGACGAGGAGATCCGCGCCAACAAGGCGGGCTGCCTGGACAACTGCGAGAACGGCTGCTCGGTCGTGGTGTACCCGGAGGGAGTCTGGTACGGGCACGTCACCGAAGGGGACGTCGAGGAGATCGTCGAGAAGCACCTGAAGGGCGGTGAGCCCGTCGAGAGGCTCCGGCTCTACAAGAAGGGATAGCCGGCGGCGGTCCGGTCAGTTGAGGAACTTCGACGCGTCGCGAAGCCGCCGGACGCGCGCGCGCAACGCCGGCGCGTCCGCCGCGTTGGGCTCGAGCTGGAGCACCTTCTCCAGATCGGCGGCGGCGGCGTGCCCTCCTCCGAGCTGCTCGCGAAGCTGCGCCCGTTCGCGAAGGCCGCGGGTGTTCGCGGGCTGCAGCAGGAGGAGCCGGTCCACCGCGCTGAGCGCGCGGGGCATGTCGTTCCTTCCCTGGTAGACCGAGCGCAGGTTCTGCAGCATGCGCACCAGGATCTCGCGCGGCTGCGCGGCGCGCAGCAGGCGCGCGTCGAACGGCACCCGATCGCCCACCGCGGCGGCGAGGCGCTGCTTCAGCTCGGGCACGCCGAGGAGCTGGCCTCTGTGGAAGGGGTCCACCACCAGCTCTCCGTCGTCGACGGAGACCTTGCAGAGGAAGTGGCCGGGAAACCCCACGCCGTCCACGCGCAGGCCGCAGCGCCTCCCCACCTCCATGTAGACGATGCAGAGGGTGAGCGGAATGCCCAGCCGCCGATCGAGCACCTCGTTGAGGTAGCTGTTGCGCGGGTCGTAGTAGTCCTCGCGGTTGCCCGCGAACCCCTGCTCGTGGAACAGCCAGGCGTTCATGCGCCCCAGGCGGCGCTGCGCGCTCGCGCCCGCGGGAACGCCGGAGAGGACGCCCGCCGCCAGCTCGTCGAGCCGGCCCAGGCAGGCGCCCTCGTCGAGCTCGGGATACTCCTCGCGCGCCACCGCCAGCGCCGCGCGCGCCAGGTCGACCGGCCGCTGCGCCAGGGCGCGCGTAAGCAGCAGCCGGGAAAGCTCCGCTCCGTCCACCGACAGAGCGTAACTCAGAACGCGTCCTGGATCAGCCGCTCGAAGTCGGCCTGCGTCACCGGCCGCGGGTTGGAGAGGTGGCAGGCGTCCGCCAGGGCCTTCTCCACGATGCGCGGAATCATCTCCCGTTTCACGCCCGCCTGCGACAGCCTGCGCGGCAGCCCGCAGGCGGCGCGCAGGTCGTCCACCAACTCCACGCAGAGGTGCGCCCGCTCCTGCGTCGACATCTTCGGGTCCGCGCCCAGCGCCACCGCTGCCGTGGCGAGCCGCTCCTCCGCTGCGGCGCGGTTGAAGTCCACCACCGTGGGCAGCATCAGCGAGTTGGCGAGGCCGTGGTGCGTGCCGGCAACCGGCGTGAGCGCGTGCGCGAGCGAATGGCAGGCCCCGAGCCCCTTCTGGAAGGCGATGGCCCCGAAGGCGCTGCCGAGCAGCATCTGCTCGCGCGCCTCGAGGTCCTGCCCGTTGCCCACCGCCCGCACCAGGTGTCCGGCGATGCGCCGCAGGCCGTCGATGGCGATGGCGTCGGCGAGCGGGTGCTCGCCCTTGGCGACGTACGCCTCCAGGTTGTGGGTGAGGGCGTCCATTCCGGTGGCCGCGGTGACGAAGGGCGGCAGGCCCACCGTCAGCTCCGGGTCGAGGATGGCGGCCTTCGCCATCAGGTACGGGGAGAAGATCACCGTCTTGGTGCCGTCGATGACCAGGACCGTGCTGCGGCCCACCTCGCTGCCGGTGCCCGCCGTGGTGGGCACCTGGACGATGGGCGGCACGTTGGCGGTGATCTTCGCGTCGCCCCCCCTGGCATCGTCGTACTGCGCGAGCGGCGGGTCGTGATGGGCGAGGAGCGCGATGGCCTTGGCCATGTCCAGCGAGGCTCCGCCGCCCACGCCCAGCACGCTGTCGGCCCTCGCGCCGCGGTAGGCCTCTGCGCCGCGGATGGCGTCGGCGTCCGTCGGGTTGGGCTCGAACTCGCTGAAGACCTGCGCCTGGATCCCCGCCTGCTCGAGCAGCGGGGTGATGGAGCGCAGCAGGCCCGCTTTCAGGATGCCCTTGTCGGTGACCAGCAGCGGTCGCGATGCGCCGGCGCGCTTCAGCTCGCCGGGCAGCTCCCGGATCGACCCCTTCCCGTACACGATGCGGGTGGGAAAGCTCATCACGCTCGCCATGCAACGCTCCTCAGATGATCTCGAAGTACCGCTCCAGCTCCCACTTCGTCACCGCGCTCTCGAACTGCCTGCACTCCCAGTCGCGGGTGCGCAGGTAATGGTCCACGAAAGGCTCGCCGAGAAGCTCGCGCGCCTCCTTGCACTCCGACAGCCGCGCCGTGGCCTCGCGCAGCGTCGCGGGCAGCGCCTCTGCCTTCGCCTCGTAGCCGTTGCCCTGCGTTTCCGGCGGCAGCGGCAGCTCGCGCTCGATGCCGTAGAGCCCCGAGGCCACGCTCGCCGCCATGGCGATGTAGGGGTTCATGTCGGCCGCCGCGAACCGGTACTCCACCCGCGTGGACGAGGGCGAGCCGGGGATCACCCGCAGCGCCGTGGTGCGGTTCTCCACCCCCCAGGTGGCGAGCGTGGGCGACCAGGCGCCGCGCACCATCCGCTTGTAGGAGTTGATGGTGGGCGCGATCAGCGCCGTGAACGCCGGCATCAGCGCCACCTGCCCCGCGACGTAGTGCTGCATGAGCTTGCCCATGCCCCGCGGCCCGCGCGGGTCGTGGAAGAGCGGCTCGCCGGCCGCCGACCAGAGCGACTGGTGCAGGTGGCCGGAGCAGCCCGGCAGCTCCTTGTTCCACTTGGCCATGAAGCAGGGCATCACGCCGTGCCGGGCGCAGATCTCCTTGGTGGCGGTCTTGAACAGCGCCGCCTTGTCCGCCGCGCGCAAGAGGCCGTCGTAGCGGATGGCCGCCTCGTAGACGCCCGGCCCCGTCTCGGTGTGGAAGCCTTCGATCTCCACGTCGAAGGCGTCGAGCCCGTCCTGAAGCGCGTGGACGAGCGGCGCGTTCTCGGAGGCGCGCACCCAGGAGTAGCCGAACATGCCGGGGCTGAGCGGCGCCAGGTTCGCGTACCCCTTCTCGCGCACCGACTCCGGCGTCTCCCTGAAGAGGAAGAACTCGTACTCGCAGGAGCACTTGACCGCAAAGCCCATCGCGCGCGCCTTCTGCTCCACGCGCTGCAGGACCTGGCGCGGCGAGACCGGCACCTCGAAGTCGAGCAGGAAGGCGGCGGCGCCCTCCTCCCAGGGGATGCGGCGGTAGGTGGAGAGATCGACGGTGGCGTGGGCGTCCGGGTAGCCGCTGTGCCAGCCGGTGACCTCGGAGTTGTCGTAGAGCATGTCGCCGCTGTCCCAGCCGAAGATCACGTCGCAGAAGCCCAGCCCGCCTTCGGCCACGCCCCAGAACTTGTCGAGCGAGACGTACTTGCCGCGCAGGACGCCGTCGACGTCGAAGCCGCCCAGCTTCACCCTGCGGATGCCGTGTTTGCGGAACTCCTCGCGCAGGTGCTCGATCTGGGCCGCCCGCGGTTTCGCGCTCTCCATGGGCTCCCAGCGTGTGCGCGCTGCCACTGCGCGTCAAGGGCGGCCGGGTTAGATTGTGGCGAGCATGCAAGAGCGCATGTCCACTCCCAGACTCCTGGTGGCGCAGACCGGCACCACCCACCTCCACGGCGACTACCCCCGTTGGTTCGAGCGCGCGCTGGGAACGCGCCTGCCCGTCCTGCGGGCGCATGAGGGAGAGACGCTCGCCGCCGCAATGGGCCGCGCCCGGCCCCAGGGAATCATCGTCACCGGCTCGCCGCTGAGCGTGATGGACGAGGCGCCCTGGATGCTGCGGCTGGGCGCCGATCTTCTGGAGGCCGGGGCGCGCGGCACGCCGGTCCTGGGCGTCTGCTTCGGCCACCAGTTGCTCGCGCGCGTCGCCGGAGGCGGAGTGGTGCTCAATCCCCGCGGGCGCGAGATCGGCACCGTGCAGGTGCGGCTCACCGAGGCGGGCCGCCGCGACCCGCTCTTCGCCTCCTGGGCGGAGGGAGAGCTCGTCGAGGTGCAGGCCACGCACCTCGACGCGGTGGATCCGCTGCCGCCCGGCGCCACGCTCCTCGCCTCGAACGAGAACTGCGCCGCGCAGGCCTTCCGGCTCTCCGAGACGGTGGCGGGCGTGCAGTTCCATCCCGAGCTGTGGCCGGAAGCGCTGGGCGACCTGATCATCTCGCGAAAGGACCGGCTCGTGGCCGAAGGCCGCGACCTCCAGGCGCTGATCGCGGCGGTGCACGAGGTGAGGGCCGCGGCGCTGCTGCACGCCTTCGCCGCGCAGGCGGCGCACGCCTGAGAGCGCATCCCGGTCGCTGAGTCGCCTTTGGGGGCCGGGCCTAACCCTTCTCCAGCAGGTGCTCGATGCAGGCGTCGATGCGGCGGCGGAAGTCCTCGTCGCCGCCGATGAACTGGAGGCCGGCGCCCGCGGTCCTTCCGGTGGCCTGCGCCTGTTCCGCGGTCACGCACTGCACCACTTCGGCGTTGGTCCTGGCCGGCGGCTTCCCGTCGGGCAACTCCAGCAAAAGCTCCACGGTCTCGCGCAGCGGCGGGGGGTTCTGCGTGGCCACGAAGATGCCACCGCGGCTGATGTTCTCCGAGTAGGCCACGAGAAACTCGCGCGCGGAGGACCAGCCCACCTGAAGGCGCGCCTGCACGCGGGGAAAGCCGCGCTCCACGGGCCAGGATGCCGATGCCGGAGATGCAGGCGGCTTCGCGGCTGCGGGCTCCCTCGCTGCGGCGGGTTGCGGCCTTGCCGCGGCCGGCGGCCTCGCTGCGGCGGGCGGCGGCGGTCCCAGGCCACGGCCGCGCAGGAGCCCGTCGAGCGCCGCCTGCGCCTCGCTTCCCAGCGCCTCGAAGCGCACCCAGAATCCCGATTCTTTTCCCGGCGCGTTCCCGTGGGCGCGCTCGGTGACCGTACCGGCCGCCTCCAGCGGACGCGCCAGCCCGGGCAGCGTGAGCGCGACCATCACCCGCGACCCCTCCTTGGGCGAAACCAGGCAGCGGACGAACACGCCCTCGCTGCCGATGCGGCTGGAAGTGGTCTGCATCGAGAGGCCGCCCCCGCTGAAGCGGACCGGGACGACCATCGGGAGGGTGGATGCGGCCATGCAGGATCAAAGTAGCACGGGAATCTCGCCGAGGACTTCCATCCCTTCCAGCTCCGCTGCGCACCCGATGGCGCCCACCCGCACGCCCGCCCTGGCCGCGCGCCGGAGCGCGCGGGCAAAAGCCGGATCGATGTCCGCGTCCGCCTTGACCGCGCCCACGTCGCCGCGCTGCGCGCACAGCACCACCGCGCAACGCCGCCCCTTGCGGGCGAGCCGCGCCAGCAGCAGCAGGTGCCGCAGGCCACGCAGCGTGGGCGCATCGGGAAAGAGGGCCACGCCGTCCCGTGCAGCGCCCACCGACTTGACCTCGCAGAGCACCTCTCCGGGCTGCAGCAGGAGGTCGATGCGGCTGTGACCCACCGCGATCTCGCGGCGCGCCGCAAGCACTCCCCACGGCAACACGCCCTGCTCCAGCGCTGCAGCCACCAGCCGCGGCGCGCCCGCAGGGTCGAGCGAGACCCAGACTCCCCCGCCGGAGCGGGCGAGCAGCGCGGTGAAGCGGGTGCGCCGCGCCGGCCCCCGGGCCGGGACCAGCGCCACCTCGCGGCCCGGCACCAGCAGGTCGAGGCACCTGCCGCGGTCGGGCACGTGCGCCTCCACCACGCGCCGTCCCAGCCTGCAGACGGCGAGGAAGCGATTGGGCCGCTCGATCAGAACCGCCTCCTTCGCCTCTCCGGGCCAGCGGTGCGGGATGACCATCCGCCCTTGAATAACGCGCTCGCCGTGCCGCGTGCGAATGCATCGCTGGACAGCCCGGCACCGCGTGCGACGTTTGCGGTAAGCTTTTTCGCGGGAGGTCCTGCACATGATGCTGCTGCTCTCGGTGCTCCTGTCCGCCGCCGCGACCGACGCGTATCTCGACCAGACCCGCACGCGCTGGGAACAGGTCGCAAAACAGCTCTGGGAGTTTTCCGAGACCGCGCTGCAGGAGAAGAAGTCGGCGGCGCTCTTCGAGGACCTGCTGGAGAAGGAAGGGTTCAAGGTCCAGCGCGGCGTCGGGCCGCTTCCCACCGCCTTCGTCGCCACCGCCGGGTCGGGAGAGCCGGTGGTGGGAATCCTCGCCGAGTACGACGCACTGCCCGAGCTTTCGCAGCGCGCCGGCGAGGCGAAGAAGGACCCGCTGGTGAAGGGCGCGCCGGGTCACGGCTGCGGCCACAACCTGCTGGGGACGGCAGCGGTGGCCGCCGGCGTGGCCGCCAACCGCGAGCGGATGGCGAAGAAGCTGCCCGGCACCATCCAGATCTTTGGATCTCCCGCGGAGGAGATCCTCACTGGCAAGATCTTCATGCTCATGGCGGGCGCCTTCAAGAAAACCGACGTGGTGCTCTCCTGGCACCCGGGCGACAAGAACGAGGTCGTCAACGGCAAGCGGCTGGCGCTCACCGCCACCGAGGTGGAGTTCTTCGGCAAGACCGCGCACGCCGCGGCCTCGCCCTGGCTCGGCCGCAGCGCGCTCGACGCCATGGAGCTGTTCGAGCACGCCATGGCGCTGATGCGCGAGCACATCCATCCCACCGCCCGCATCCACCGCGTGATCAAGAACGGGGGCGCGGTGGCGAACATCATCCCCGACTATTCCAAGGTGCAGGTCTGGCTGCGCGACGCCGACGGGCAGAGCGTGGCGGAGATGGTGAACCGCATGCGCAAGGCGGCGGAGGGCGCCGCCCTGGGAACCGAGACGCGCGCGCAGGTGACGGTGCTCGCCTCCACCCGCGATCCGATCAGCAACCAGGTGCTCGGCCACCTGATGCAGAAGGAGCTGGAGCGGGTGGGCGCGCCGAAGTGGGACGCCTCCGACGAGAGCTTCGCCCGCGCGCTGCAGAAGGAGGTGGGCGTGCCGGAGGCCGGGCTCTCCGCCGAGGTCACGCCTTACGGAGTCCACGGGGCCACCGCGTCCTCCGACATCGGCGAGGTGAGCGCGGCGGTGCCGCTGGCGGAGCTGGGCGTCGCGACCCGGCCGCTGGGGACCGCCTCGCACCACTGGGCCACGACCAGCTGCTCGGTGCATCCGGTGGGGCTCAAGGGAATGGACGTCGCCTCCAAGGTGCTGGCGGCGTCGCTGACGGATCTGCTCGAGCAGCCCGCCGCGGTGGCCGCCGCCAGGGCGGAGTTCGCCAAGGCGACCCGGGGCAAGCCGTACGAGAGCCCGCTGCCGGCGGACGCAAGGCCGATGGTGTTCTAGTGCAGCCGGGGCGCTGGGCTCGCTCGGCGATCGCCAGGATCCAGCGCCGCGTTCCCCGCCGGGCGGTCTGGCCGCCCGCGCTGGCAGGACGGGGAATCGAGATCGGGGCCCACGACCGCCCCATCCCCGGGATCCGGCCCTGGTACGTGGACCGGGCGAGGGAATTCGCCGGGCGCAAGGGCCCCGCCGACGTCCTCGCGGAGGCCTCGGTGCTTCCCTTCCGCGACAGCTCGCTCGATTACGTCGCCACGTCGCACGTGCTCGAGCACCTGCCCGATCCGGCCGGCGCCATCGTGGAGTGGTACCGCGCGGTCAAGCCGGGCGGAATCATCTACATGATCGTTCCCGACCGGCGCCTCACCTTCGACCGCGACCGGGCCCGGACGCCCATCGCGCACCTGCTCGAGGACTTCGAGCGCGGCACCACCGCGAGCGATGCCACGCACATCGACGAGTTCTTCGATCGCGTGGACGTGCGCGAGATGGACCCCGCGCTCAAGGGCGCGAAGGAGCAGGCCGCCTTCCGCGAGGAACACCGCGAGGCGCACCACCGGGCCGCCCGCGAAGGCCGCGACATCAACATCCATTTCCACGTCTTCGAGCAGCGCGACGTGCTCGCGCTCCTCCGGGCGCTCGCGGCGCACCCGAGAGCGATGCTGCGCCATGAGATCGTCGAGTCGAAGAGCTTCTTTCCCCCCGACGCGGGAAATGGCTTTCTCGTCGCGCTACGTTCCATGAAGACGCAGTGAGCCACGCAAAAATTGCGCTGGCGGGCCGATTGACAACCTCCGCGCGCGGGGGGCTACACTGGGCATGTAGTAATGGAGTGATCCTGCAGCACACGTCGTGTCATTCCCCGGGGGGGGACAATGAAAACCGTATTCCGATCTGTATTGATCGCACTGTCGATCTGCGCGTCGTCCGCCCGTGCGGATCAGCCGCCCGACCGCCCCGCGACGCTGCTGGGCACCACCGGCGCGTGCAACAACCTCGTTGCCGGCGGCCCCTGCACGCAGACGAGCACGCTGGTGCAGCTCGACCCGCGGACCGGCGCGCTCGTCCGCGAGATCGGCCCGGTGGGCTACACCGTCAACGGGCTGGCCTGGGACCGGACGTCCCGCACGCTCTATGCCACCACCGCCATCGGCGACGTGCTCTTCCATGGACTGATCACCATCGATCCGTTCTCGGGAGCGGGCACGCCCGTGGATTCCACCGTCGTGAACTTCGGGCTCGACGGCAACTCGCCCATCCACTCGCTCGCCATCGACTTCTTCGGCAACATGGTGGCCTGGTACGACGAGTTCCCGCCGCCTGCGGGGGTGACGGACACATTCGTCCGCATCGACAAGAACACCGGCATCGCCACCGAGTACCCCGATACCGGGATCAATACCGGCAACAACGGGCTCGCCTTCACCTCGGTGGGCGCCGCAGGCGTCCTCTGGAACATCGACACCACCCGCCGGCACGACGACGGCACCACGACGCAGGCGGCCTACCTCATCGATCCGCTGACGGGAAAGGAGATCTCGTCGATTTCGCTCTCGCCACCCACCCCGGCGGCGCTCGGCGATTTCAATCCCACCAGCCACCTCTACTATGGGCTGAACTTCACGCCCTTCGCGCCGGGCTCTCCGACCTTCATCGTCACGGTCGACGTCGCCCAGGGAACGGTGGCCACGCTGGGGCAGACCGTCGACAACCTGCACGTCCTCGCCTTCGTCAGCACCCACTGAAGGTCACAACTCTCCGACGCACTCTGCTACGGTGGCCCCCTCGATGCCGAAGGGGCCACCCGACTATCTCGAGCGGATCCTCCGCGCGCGCGTCTATGACGTGGCGGTGGAGTCGCGCCTGGACATTGCGCCGGCGCTCTCGGCGCGGCTGGGCAACCGCGTGCTGCTCAAGCGCGAGGACCTGCAGCCGGTCTTCTCCTTCAAGCTGCGCGGCGCGTACAACAAGATGGCCGGGCTCTCCGCCGCGGCGCTGCGCCGGGGGGTGATCGCCGCCTCGGCCGGCAACCACGCCCAGGGCGTGGCCCTCTCCGCGCAGCGCCTCGGGTGCCGCGCCACCATCGTGATGCCGGTCACCACGCCGCGCATCAAGGTGGACGCGGTGGCCGCGCGCGGCGCCAGGGTGGTTTTGGCAGGGGACTCCTACGACGACGCCTACCGGCACGCCAAGAAGCTCGAGCGCAGCGGAAAGATGACCTTCGTGCACCCCTACGACGATCCCGACGTGATCGCCGGCCAGGGCACCATCGCCATGGAGATCCTCCGCCAGCATCCCGGCCCCATCCGCGCCATCTTCGCCGCGGTGGGCGGCGGCGGGCTGATCGCGGGCATCGCCGCGTACGTGAAGCGCTTGCGCCCCGGGATCCGCGTCATCGGCGTACAGCCGGTGGACTCGGATGCGATGGCGCGCTCGCTGCGCCAGGGGCGCCGGGTGAAGCTCCAACAGGTCGGCCTCTTCGCCGACGGCGTGGCGGTGAAGCGGGTGGGCAAGGAGACCTTCCACCTCGCCCGCCGCTACGTGGACGAGATGATCCTGGTCGGCACCGACGCGATCTGCGCGGCCATCAAGGACGTGTTCGAGGACACCCGCTCCATCCTCGAGCCCGCCGGCGCGCTCTCCATCGCCGGCCTCAAGGCGTACGCGGAGCGCGATCACCTCGAGGGCGAGACGCTCGTCGCCATCCCCGGCGGCGCCAACATGAACTTCAACCGCCTGCGCTTCGTGGCCGAGCGCGCCGAGGTGGGAGAGCGTCGCGAGGCGCTCTTGGCGGTCACCATTCCCGAGCGGCCAGGCAGCTTCCGCCGCTTCTGCGCGCTGCTCGGGCCGCGCAACATCACAGAGTTCAACTACCGCATCTCCGCGGCCGACGAGGCGCAGGTCTTCGTCGGCGTGGGCATCCAGAGCGCGGGCGAGACGGCGGGCATCGTGCGCGCGCTCGAGCGCCACGGCCTTCGCACCCTGGACCTCTCCGCCGACGAGATGGCCAAGCTGCACGTGCGCCACCTGGTGGGCGGG
Source organism: Myxococcales bacterium (assembly GCA_035702105.1). Taxonomy (GTDB): domain Bacteria; phylum Myxococcota; class Myxococcia; order Myxococcales; family 40CM-4-68-19; genus 40CM-4-68-19. Next base: position 15,126 of record DASSQZ010000232.1, read on the forward strand.
CATGCCGCGCTGGCGCGCGACGAGCTGGTCTACCGCTTCGAGTTCCCCGAGCGGCCCGGCGCCCTGATGCAGTTCCTCTTCCGCATGCGCACCGACTGGAACATCAGCCTCTTCCACTACCGGAACCACGGCTCCGACTGGGGCCGCGTGCTCGTCGGCATGCAGGTGCCCGCCCGCGAGATGCGAGAGTTCCGGCGCTTCCTCGGGACGCTCGGGTATCCGTTCGTGGAGGAGACGCAGAACCCGGCCTACCGGCTGTTCCTCGGCTGACGCCGGACCTCGAACGCCAGCAAGAGAAGATCGCCTCTCCGGCCGGCGGCGCAAGCGCTTCGCCCGCCGAGGCCCGCACCTTCTGCTGCGGTGTGCAATCCGGCGATTCCATTCCGGCTTCGTTGCCGACGTAGCGCGGCACTCGCCCTCGATTGCAGCAGAGGCAAGGGAAAGGAGTCTCCAATGACCACGTTCATGCGCGAGTGGGCCGCAGCGCTGGCGGTTGGCGTCGCGGGTCGCATGCGGCGGAAGCACCAGCGGGCCGAGCCCGGAGACCCGGACAGGAACCTGGGGCGCGACCAAGGCCGAGCTCGTCAAGGCGTCCAACTCCGCCACCAAGGTGGACCTGGTGGCGATGGGCGGCACGGTCCGGCTGGTGTTGAGCGAGAACAAGTCGTTCAAGCTGACCATCACGGAGCCGGGGGAACCCGTCCAGGAGATGGTCGGCACCTGGGCGGCCGTGGCGGACGAGTTGACCCTGTCGTACACCATCGGTTCGAATGCCGGAGCGATGCAGTTCGCCATGACCATGAGCGGCGCGACGCTCAGCCTGGCCGGGGCCGACACCGATTACGACTTCGACGACGACGGCGTGAGCGAGCCCGCCAAGGTGAACCTCACCATGGTCAAGCAGCCGTAGGCGGGCGGGCAAGCCGGCCGACGCGCGGTGCCTTGACGGCTGCGAAGCCGTTGGCGCAAGAGGTGTGCCCTCGGCGGTCCCTCGATGGCCGCCGTCGGGAGGGTACCCATGCGTCGCCGGAACATGCTTTCCTTCGCCGTCGTGCTCGCGTTCGCCGCGTCGGGACTGCAGGCGCAGGACAAGGGCGAGATCAAGCGCAAGATGCTGACGAAGCAGGAGCTCGCCAGCATGTCCGGCCACGAGGCCGTGCTCTCGCAGGTGGAGATGGCCCCCGGGGCGGCCGAAGGCAAGCACACGCACCCGGGCGAGCTTCTCGGGTTCGTGGAGCAGGGCACCCTCACCCTCAACGTGGAGGGCCAGCCCGCAGCGACGCTGAAGCGCGGAGAGTCGTTCTTCGTGCCCGCGAACACCGTGCATTGGGGAGAGAACCACACCAAGGCGCCCGTCCGCGTCGTCGCCACGCTGATCCTGGAGAAGGGAAAGCCGCCCAGCTCCGCGGCGAAGTGAGCGGCTGACTCCGAGGGCCGACCAAGGGCGTAGAGCGGATCTTGACATCGGCAAACCGCCGGAGTCGAGTCTCGCCTTCCAGCCACACGCGCGAGGGGAAACAACATGATCGGGAACCGGTCCGCGTCGAGAGACGTCGTGCGCGCTTCTGCGCGATCCGCTGCGCTGCTCTGCGCAGTCGCTGCATGCACTCCGCAGTCGCCGGACCTGGCGCTCACGCGGCCCGCCAGCGCGCCCTCGGTCGCCTTCGGCGATCTCCGCCCCGAGGCCGGGCACGAGGAGGAGATCGGGTCGGCGAAGGCCGCGGTGCCGGGCGCCGTCGACAGCAATCTGGCCTCGGTGTTCAACGGCGGCGGGTGCTTCCCGCCCACCATCAACGCCCAGGGACTCGACCAGCTCATCCTCGTCGACCCCGAGTGGGCGCCGGTGGTGAACGGCGGCTCGGTCGCCTCCGAGCCGGTCGTCATCCACGGGTCGGTGGTGGATTCCCACGGCGACAGGGGCGGCGACTTTCCGGTCACGCATACCCAGAACGACCAGAACACCTTCGTCCAGCTCGACCCCGCCGACGAAGGGCGGCTCGCCACCGGCAACGGCGATGGCATCTTCGACCTGGAATGGGAGACCGGCGCGCTGCCGGACTGGGCCTGGGCGAGCCCGGGCGACCGCATCGTCGCGCGCGGCCGCTGGATCTTCGACTGCGGCCACCCCAATCCCGTCCCGGGCACCTGCGCGAACGGTCCGCGGCCCTGCCTCTCGCTGCTCGACTGCGGCGGCGCCGCCTGCAACGGCGCGGTGTTCAACTACCGCAGCGAGATGCATCCGCCCGAGGCGGCGGCGGTGCTGCGCCCGATCCGCGGCGACGTGCTCGGCACGGACGACGACGACGCGCGCGCCCAGCTCACCACGCGCGCCGACGTGTTCGTCAGCGCCTTCGGCGGCTCCGCCGGCGACGAGTGCGTGCTCACCCACCGCAACTCCATCAACGACCTCCTCGCCACCAACTGCTACCCGCTGCGCAGCCCGGCGGCGCACGTCAACGACTCGGACTTCTCCTTCGAGCTTCCCCTGCCGCCGCGCCCGCGCCACTCCTCCGAGCCGGTGTGGCGCGTCGAACGGCACGCCACGCCTTCGCTGCCGGGTCAGGCCCCGGTGCCCGCGGAGGTCGCGGTGGAGCCGGTGACCGGCGGCGCGGTGCCTCACCTGGCGGTGACGGTGCGGATGGCGCACGGGGCGCCGCTGCCCACCGGATTCGCCGCCACCCTGGTCGCGGGATGGCGCAGGCCGCAGGACGCAGAGCTCAAGCACGTACGCGTCACCATCGAGGGAGTGGTGGTCCACGACCCGCTCAAGGCAGGCGGCATCGTCGGGCACGAGGCTCCAGGCTGGCGGATGCAGGTGTCGGTCAACGGCGACTGGCGGTCGCTCTCGGGGCTGGCGGACGTGGGGCCGGGTGACGCCGGCGCGTTCTTCCCGCAGGCCACGCCGCTCTCGTTCGACCTGTTCCTCGCCAGGACGGACGCGCTGCGCCTCGCCGCCGACGGCGTCAGCTCCAACTGCGTCGACACCCTCTTCGGCCAGTCGCTCGGCGCCGACCTCGCCCGCTTCGGTTTCGACGTGGCCGCGGCCACTGCCTGCCTGAACGCCGTCGCCGAGGACGTGGGGACGGCCAGCGCGTCGTTCTCCTGGCCGCGTTTCGGCGCGCGCCGGCAGGCGTACGAGACGCCCGCCGGCGGCGCGGGCGCGTTTGCGCTGCGCTATCGCATCGATCGGGTCGACGACCAGATGCGATGAGCCGCTGCGCCATCGGGCTGAGCGTCCACACCGGCTGGGCCATCTGCGTGGTCGCATCGGGAAGCCTGCGCGCGCCGCGGGTCCACGCGCGGGACAGGCTGCAGCTGCTCCCCGATCGCGAGCGCTTCGTCTTCCATCGTGCCGCGGAGATGGATCCAGCCGAGGCGAAGCGCTCCGTCGGCCGCGCCGCAGATCGCGCCTTCGCCACCGCGGCCGCAGCCATCGCGCAACTGGCTGGCCGCGCCCGCGCCGCGGCCGACGACCTGGTGGCCTGCGCCATCGCCGCGAGGCAGACGCCGATGCGGCAGTCGCTCGAGGAGATCCTCGCCGCCCACGCGCGCATCCACGCTGCGGAGGGATGCTTCTACCGCGACGTGCTCCGGCGCGCCGCCGAGGCGCACGGCGTTCCGGTGCGCATCGTCGCGCCCGACGCGCTCGGGCTGGACGGCGCCGCCGCCCTGCTCGCAGAGGCAGGCCGCGCCGCCGGCAGGCCCTGGGCGAAGGACCAGAAGCTCGCGGCTCTGGCTGCCTGGACGGTGCTGTAGGATGCCGGCGCAGCCGGGGACCGGCCGCTACGAGGCGTTCGTCGCCACCTTCATCGGCGTGCTCGCGCTGGGAGTGTCCGCCTACACGGCGTACGTGCAGCGGCAGCAGGTCAGGGCGCAGGTGTGGCCCATCCTCCAGTACTCGACCAGCAACGAACCGGCGCTGCGGCTCTCGCTCGCCAACAAGGGCGTGGGGCCTGCGCTCATCCGTGACGTCGTGGTCAGCGTCGACGGCCAGCCGCTCCCGCTCTGGCGCGACGTCCTGCGCCGGCTGCTCGGCCCCGCGCCCCACCACTATTCGCAGAGCACGGTGAGCAACATCGTCCTCGCTGCGGGCGAAGGCAGGGACATCCTCGAGCCCCGCGATGCCCAGGGCGGCGGCCTGCGTCCGGGAAGCCCGGGAAGCGAAGGCGACCTGTTCGACCGCGCGCGAGGCCGGGTCGCGGTCGAGATCTGCTACTGCTCGACCCTGGGCGACTGCTGGACCCTGCGCGCCGGCGGAAGCCAGCCGGACTCCACCGTGGAGACGCGCCGCTGCCCGTCGCCGTCGGAGCGGACCTTCCGCGAGTAGCCGGGGTCAGAACGCATCTCACCACTTCCAGGTCCAACACCACAAGTCCGTAAGCCGCCTTCGGCGGCCGGGACTAGCCTAGAACGCATCCCACAACTTCGCAGTGCATTCCCACAGGCGTAGTCGCTAAGCCGCCTTCGGCTGCCGCGACTAGCGCAGCACCTTCATCAGCACGCCGATGAGCACGCCGAGCGCCACCAGGGCGAGGAAGATGCTTCCGTAGCCCACCAGCGCCTGCCGGAAGGTGGGCGGAGGCGGCTCGTCGGGCGGCGGAGGATAGTGCTCGACGATCTTCTTCTCCTCCGGTCCCTGGGTCACGTTCCGCGCTCCTCGACCAGCGGCGGGGTCCACTCGACTGCCGCCGGCTTGCCGGAAGCCTCGTGCTCCGCCAGCCAACCGGCGACATGGTGCTCGGCGAGCAGCAGGAAGAACGGGTTTTCCCGCGCCACCATCTCGTAGATGCCGAGTCCGCTCTGCCGCTCGAAGCCGCGGAAGAGCGCGCGGCCCACGTAGACGAACAATTCCTGAAGGCCCTGGGTGGCGGGCGACACCGCCGCGACCAGCCGCAGCGTGCCGGCGGGAAAGACGAAGCGCCCGCCGATGTCGGGATGCAACGTCCCCACCTCCACCTCGCGGCGCAGGAACACGAGGTCGTGCTTCCGCGCCGAAAGGTAGGCCCGCAACGCCTCGTCCGAGAGCGCGACGCCGCCGTTGTAGATGTCGCCCCGGTCGTCGAAGGCATCCTCGCTGGCGAGCCGGCCCACCAGCTCCCGCACCGCCCCCGAGAGCGCCGCCTCCGCGCCCTGCTGATCGCCCTCGGCGAGCGACTGGCGCATCGCCATCTCGACGTCGGGCGGCACCGGCATCGAGAGCGGCTGCGACACCGAGACCAGCAGGGGGCAGACCAGGTCCGGCCGCCGCAGCCGCCCGCGCTCTGCGTCGAGCAGCGCGTCCACCCGCGCGCGCACCCCCGCGTTGCGCGCGGTGCCGCGAGCGCTCTCGTTGATCTTCTCGGCGATGGAGACCTTGATCTGTCCGAAGATGTGGTCCTCGAAGGTGGCCACCTCCGGCGCGGCGCCGTAGGAGATGAAGATGCCGGCCTCCAGCTTCTCGCCGGTGGCGAGGGAGATCTCGGCCTGGCGGTCCACCTCCAGCCGCTGCACCTCCGCCTCCAGCATGCGCAGCCGCGTGCCGGGCTCGTCTCCCGAGCTGCGGTCCAGCGTGCCGCGGCGGAGCGCCTCCTGCGCCGAGCGCGCCGCCGAGAGCAAGAGCTCGCGCCGGGCGCGGTATCTCTCCTCGATGGCGGCGGTCGCCTTGGCCACCGCCTCGCGCGAGCCTTCCGTGTCCAGCCGCAGCGCGTAGCTGCCCAGCGCCCGGCGGATGTCGTCGGCGAGCTCGAGGAGCGCCACCACGTCGCCGGAGAAGCTCACCGCATCACCGAGCAGGTTGTTGAGGTAGATGCCGCCCTTGTCCGCCAGGTGGGCGGCGCCCTGCGCGTGGCGCGCGGCGGCGGTGAGGATGGGCCCGTAGAACTCGCGGGAGAGGAAATCGGCCACCACCGTCTCCTTGAGGAAGGCGGTGCGCTTGGTGAAGTCCTTCATGTCGCAGAAGAGGTGACCGAGCTGGGGCGAGCGCGCCCGGCCCATCAGGATGGGCTTCTCGTCCACGGCGAGCAGGTAGAGCTTGCCCGCCTCGTGCTGCGTCTCGATCCCGCCCTCGCTCTCGCTGCCGGTGCGGTGGGCGAGCTGCAGCTCTGCCTGGTCGAGCGCGCTCTCCAGCGCCTCGTCCGCCGCCAGCGCCGCAATCGCCTCCGCCCAGCTGTCCACCGCCTGCCGCTGGGGAATCCAGCCGCCGGGATCCTCGTCCTTCCATTCCTTTGCCGCCGAGGCGATGGAGGACAGCGCCTTGCGGGCGGGCTCATGGTTCGCGGTGCGGGCGGCGCTGCGGGTGCGGGTGAGCAGGTCCCTGCGCCCTGAGGGCGAACCGAGCACCCGCTCCAGCGCGCCGGGGGTCTGGACCAGCTGCGAGAGCGTGATGCCTTCCAGTGAAAAGAGCGGCGCTCGCCCCACCTCCATCATCCTCAGTACGCCGAGAAGGTCCGCCCGCATCCGGGCCAGCGCCACCTGGCGCACGGCCCTGCGGGCCGCCTCCCTGGAGCCCGCCGCGTCGATGGCGACGTCGCGAGCCACCGCTTCCGGCGAGGCGCCGAGAAGGATCTTCTCCGCGTAGGCATCCACCCGGGTGGGCAGCGCCTCGGAGAACGCCACTCCGTAGGCGAGCAGCCCGCTTCCCCAGAGCGCCCTCTGGCCGCCGAGGGCCGGCAGCGCCGAGGTGGCCGCCTCGCAGAGCGCGCCCGAGGCCGCGGTGAGGACACCCGCCTCGCGGGTGGCGAGCCGCAGCGCCACCAAGAGGCCCGCCGCCACCGCCCCGTGCAAGGTGCGCCCGATGGGCCCGCTCACCGGCAGGTCCTTGAGCGTGTGCAGGGCGGTGCGGAAGCGCGAGCGCAGGGCGAGAAGGACGAGGTAGGGCGTGGGCTCGGGCCGCTCGGGGCCGCCGGCCTCGGCCTGCGCCCGGCGCAAGAGCGCGTTGAGGATTCCCGCCAGCGTCCGGCCCGGGCGCCCGGTGGTGAGCCAGCTCGCCATCAGCCCTGCGTCGAGGGCCGGGTGCAGCTCCGGCGCCTCGAGGAAGGCGCGGCGCACGTTGTCGGACTTCACCGACGCCGGCGCGTTGAACGACACCTGCCGCGCCCCCTTGGGATCGAACCCGTCGAGGAGGATGAGACGGTCGTACTCGCGCTCGCGCAGCGAGGCCCGGTGCCGGATGGAGAGCAGGAAGAAGAGGTCGCGTACCGCGGCGCGCACCGCGGCGCCGACGGCGGCGTCCACGTGCACCGGGACGCGAAGGTCCGCGAGCGAGGTGCCGACGTGGAAGCGCAGCTCCCGTCCGTCCAGGCGCAACAGGTCGGTGAGCGATCTCCCCGGCGCCTGCCTGCGCAGCCTCGCAACCAGGTCGAGCCGCTCTTCGGCATAGCCCACGGGCGCAGTCTAGCAGCATGGCCCTGCGAGGCCGTGGGAGAAGTGCAGGGGTCACGCGGCCTTCGCCGCCTCCGGCCCACGCCGGACCCTCCCTGAAACATCCATTTGCGGACGCGTTGCGTCGCAAGTATCTTGCGCGCCTACGACCCGACCGGAGCGCGAGCGATGAAGAAGATTGAGGCCATCATCAAGCCCTTCAAGCTGGACGAGGTGAAGGAGGCGCTTGCCGACGTCGGTGTCCTCGGGCTCACGGTCACCGAGGTCAAGGGATTCGGACGTCAGAAAGGACACACCGAGCTCTATCGGGGCGCCGAGTACGTCGTCGACTTCCTGCCCAAGGTGAAGATCGAAGTGGTGCTTTCCGACGAAATGGTTTCCAGGGCGCTGGAGGCCATCGAGCGATCGGCCAAGACTGGGCGCATCGGAGACGGCAAGATCTTCGTCTCCACGGTGGACGAAGTGGTCCGCATCCGCACCGGCGAGCGCGGCGAGCCGGCGCTGTAACCAAACGAAGTACCCACAGAAGGGGCAGCACAAATGGCGAAGGGCAAGGACGTCGTCGGACTGGCGAAGGACAAGCACGCAGTCATGGTCGACCTGAAGTTCATGGACTTCCTCGGCCTCTGGCAGCACTTCACCATCCCCATCGCCGAGCTGACCGAGGGCATCTTCGAGGAGGGCCTGGGCTTCGACGGCTCGTCGATCCGCGGCTGGGTTCCCATCCACGCGAGCGACATGCTGGTGATGCCGGATCCGGACACGGCGCTGATGGATCCGTTCATGAAGGATCCCACGCTCTCGATCATCTGCAACGTCATCGATCCCATCACCAAGGAGCCCTACGCCCGCGACCCGCGCTTCATCGCGCAGAAGGCGGAGCGCTATCTCAAGCAGAGCGGCATCGGCGACACGGCGTACTACGGCCCCGAGGCCGAGTTCTTCATCTTCGACGGCATCTCCTACGACTCGGGCCCCAACCACGCCCACTACAAGATCGAGTCGCGCGAGGGCCAGTGGGAGACCGGCAGCCCGGTCGAGCACAGCTACGACGGCAAGCAGCACGGCACCCGCCCGAACCTGGGCTACAAGCCGCGCTACAAGGAAGGCTACTTCCC
>DASSQZ010000233.1:0-42423 GCA_035702105.1 Myxococcales bacterium
TGCCCCTCCACTGCACGAACCAGGCGCGGGGGGCGCGGTCCACCGTCCGCAGCCGGAGCACGCCCTCGCGCTCCCCGGCGGGCTCGTAGGTGAAGGTGGACCCCCTGGAGAAGATCGGCAGCACCGAGTCGAGGCGGCTGAAGAGCGCCGCGGGCGAGGCGCCGAAGAGCGCGACCAGGGTACGCAGGATCGGGCGGATGACCGGACCGAAGGAGGCCCGGGTGGTCTCCTCGCCGAGCTGGATGACCTTGCCTTCGCCCGCCGACGCCACCACCGCCTCGAGCAGCGCATCCACGTGGCGGCCCGAGACCCAGGAGATGGGAAGGGGCGGCTTGTCGAGCAGGGCCTGGGTGTCCGCGGGCACGCGCTCGCGCACCGCCTTGACGAGGCCGTTCCTCTCCAGCCACGCCACGTCGGCGCGGAGGACCGAGCCGGAGAACTGCCGCTCCTCGGGCATGGGGCGCACCATAGCGCGGCGGATGGGGTCGACGCCGCCGCCTTCTTTCGTCGCCTCGGCGGGTGCGCGGGGGTGGTCGGGGCAGCGCCGGTCCGGATGCGCAGCGAGCGAGCAATCCAGCGCGCCGCCAGCTCGCCCCTGGTCACGCAGAGGCGAGGCATCGATGCGAGCTTGCGCGGCGGGAGCGTCGCAGCGGCGCGGGCAGGGACTCCAGCGCGTGGTGGCGGTAGTTGGTCAGCAGGTAGCGAACGGCGCGCTTCACCTCGCGCGGAGTCTTGAGGGTCGCCGCGCGACGCGGCATTTCGCGGCCTTCAGTCTGCCGGCGTCCCGATCAGTTCTTGTCGTCCTGCAGCCCGAAGAAGGTCTGGATGGAGGAGAGGATCTCGCTGCGCTCCTCCTTCACCCGGAGCTTGCGGGCCTCTGCATCGAGGCCCTCGCGGACCGCGGCCAGCTCCACGCGCCTGCGCGCCATCACCTGCGAGATGTTGTCCACCAGGTCGGGGCGGTTGCGCAGCACCGACTTGAAGACGTCCTTGTCGATCCGGTAGCACTCCACCTCGCTCGCCGCCACCACCGACGCCGTGCGGCGCTCTCCGGTCATCACCCCCATCTCGCCGAAAACGTTGGGCGAGGCGAGGCGGGCCACCACCTTTTCCACGCCGCCCTCGCCGTGCACCCGCACCTCGCACTCGCCCTTGTTGAGCACGTAGAGCCAGTGGGCCGGCGAGTCCTGGCGGGTGATGATCTCGCCGCGGCCGAAGGGCGCGGGGCGCATGCCCTCGGCGAGGCGGTTGCGGTCGTCGGTGGAGAGGCCGGCGAACATCTCGATCTGCTCCAGCACCGCGGCGCGGTGCTGCAGCTCCTTCTGGACCTTGCGCTCCTTGTTCTGCGGATCGTCCACCGACACCCAGACCGCCTGCCCGGGCACCGCCAGGGGAATGCCGGCCCGCTTGAGCGCCACGTAGACGCGCACGCGCACGGCCGACGAGGTGGGATCGTCGGCGGCCAGCTCGGTGAGCCAGTAGCGGACCGCGTAGTAGCCCATGCTGTCGCCGCCTTCGCGGGCGAAGTCGAAGCAGATGCAGTGCGGCGCGGGCGAGGCGGCCACGTGGGGAATGGGCGTTCCCTGCAGCGCGTCGTCCACCACGTTGATCACTTCCTCCGGCGAGTAGCGGAAGTCGACGTTGAAGTAGACCCACATGCGGTGCTGCACCGGCTGGTCCTGCCGCTGCCCGAGGATGACGATGTTCTCGCCCAGGAGCGTGCCGTTGGGCACGATGATGGTGTCCCAGTTGCGCGTCTCCACCACCGTGTGCCGCCAGCGGATGGCGACGATGCGGCCCTGCTGCCCGGAGGCGAGCTGTACCCAGTCGCCCACGTGGATGGAGTCGTCGAGCTGCAGGGCGATGCCGCCGAGCACGTTGCCGAGCGTGGCCTGGAGCGATAGGCCCAGCACCACCGTCACCACCGCCGAGGTGGCGATGATGCCGGAGAGCTGCACGCCGCTGCGGTGGAGGATGCCCACGAAGGCGAGGATGTAGGCCGCACCCAGCGAGAGGTCGTGGACGATGTTCGCCACCTCGATGCGCAGCGCCACCAGCACCAGGTCGAAGAGGAGGATGGCGACGAAGTCGATGATCACCAGCACTTCGAACAGGTCGGCGAGGAACCAGACGCGCCGCGACCACCCCTCCGCGTGCACGATCCCGAGGATCGCCGCGAACATGAAGGTGGTGAGGTAGAGCATGAAGAGGATGGTGACGCGCTTGATGCGCTTGCGGCGGCGCGGGTCCACCTTGCCGACCAGCGCCGCCAGCGAGACCAGCACCGCGGCGAGCAGGAGCAGCGTCCAGGGCGAGGCATAGCCCAGCCACTGGCGCGCCCGCGGCGAGGGGGCGGGGAAGGCGAAGGGATCCTCGTTGGGATTCTCCAGCTGCGCGGCGACCAGCACCGCGCCCGCTCCGGCGGCGGCCGCGGCGGCGTTGTTGGAAGCGGCGGCGTTGGTCGCGGCGGCGCTGCCCTGGGTCTGCTGCGCGGGGGCCTTGGGGTCGGGCTCCGCACGCGCGCCGGCCGAGAGCGCGAGGCAGAGGAGGATCAGCGCTCTCACTGGATGTCGTAGACCTCGTCCAGCTCGCAGACGTGCAGGTAGCCCTGGTTGAGCGCGCGCACTTCGGCCTTCACCTCATCGATGACCGCGGGCTTGAGGTGGTACAGGTAGACCCTGGCGCCGCGGCGGTCGAGCTTGCCCAGCTCGCCCATGGCCGTCCTCGGCGTCAGATGTCCGGAGACGTCCGCCAGCCACTGCATGCTGTTCGGGAAGCTCAGCTCCAGGAACACCGCCTTGAGGTTCGGCGTCGCATTGATGGCGCGCCAGAGCTCCTCGGTGGGCCCGGTATCGCCGGAAAATGCGATCGCGCCATACCGGCCCTCGATGATGTAGCCGACCGAATAGACCGGGTGGTGCACGGGGACCGCGCGGATGCGCAGCCCCTGGCACGTCACCGGCTCGCCGACCGGGATGGTCTCCAGCGCGATGACCGGATGTTCCCGCGAGGGGATGACGCGGAAGTCCGGCCAGACCCGGTTGTTGAACACGTCCTTGTCCATCGCCTCCATGGTCTCGGCGGGGCCGTGGACCACCACCGGCCTGTCCCGCTTGCCCACCAGGAGGTCGGTCATCATCGGCACGTCCTTCACGTGATCGAAGTGCGAGTGCGTGAGGAAGATGTCGTCGATGCGGAGGATCTCCGGCAGCTCCAGCGCCGAGGTGATGGCCCCGCCGTCGATGGCGAGGCGCTCGTCGAGCAGGAAGCAGGTGGTGCGATGCCGGGGGAGCTCACCGCCGTGGCAGCCGAGGACCTTGATCTTCATCGGCTAGTCCCCAAACCGCTCTTTCATCTCGAGGAAATCGAGGTACTTCTGCATCTTGCCGAGGTCGGGAACGACCACGCCCTCGGGAACCACGGCGACGATGCGGGCCCGGGCGATCTTGTGGACGGCCTCCTGCACCTCGTCGGCCGAGAGGCCGATGCGGCCGTGCAGCTCGCCCAGGTTGACCGCGACCAGCTTGCCCTGCGGCGTCTCCCTGCCGCGCTTGAGGGCCTGCTGCAGGAGGTAATGGACCACGCGGCTGTCGGCATCGCGCAGGAGCAGGTTCTCGATCTGCTCGTCGGCCTCCTGCAGCCGGTCGGAGAGCTTCTTGATCAGCCGGACGGCGATCTCCACGTTGCCGCGGATCATCGCCTCGAAGGTGGGAGGATCGAGGACGAGGAGCTTGGCGTCGTCGTGCACCACCGCGCCCGCGGAGCGCGGCTTGTTGTTCAGGATGCTCATCTCGCCGAAGAACTCACCGGCGCCCAGCGTGGCCAGGATCTTCTCGTTGCCGCGCACCGTCTTGGTGATGTTCACCTTGCCCGACTGGACGACGTATATCTCCCTGCCGGGTTCGCCTTCGCGAAACAGCACTTCGCCGCGCTTGAACTCCCTGCCGAATCGCTGGAAGAGCGCGTCCTCTCCTGCCATGAAGAATTCCTATCAGTGCTCTTGCGGGCCGGTCAATTTAAGGTGCGGGGGCGGAATCACGCCAGCGGTCGCAGATTTAACCGTCGCGCAGCCCCTCGCCGCTGCCCCGCCATCCGGCCAGATCTGCGGGCGAAAAATCACCGCCGCGGACTGCGGAAACGGGCGCGGTGGATGGCGCACGTTGTATGCGGAAGGATCACCCGGGCGCCTGCGCGGCCGGAGCGGTCGGCGCGAATCCGGGTCGCCGCGCGGCTCCCGACACCGCCCCAGTCTCGTGTAGACCCCGGACGCGAAGCTGTCTAAGGTGCGCCCGCGATGGCCGATCCCAGGAGCCTCACCTACCGCGACGCAGGCGTGGACATCGACGAAGGCGACGCGCTGGTCGAGCGGATCAAGCCGCACGCCCGCCGCACCGCGCGGCGCGAGGTGCTGGCGGGCATCGGCGGGTTCGGCGGCCTCTTCGAGGTTCCCGCCGGCTACCGGGAGCCGGTGATGGTGGTGGGGACCGACGGCGTGGGCACGAAGCTCAAGCTCGCCTTCCTGGCCGGCAGGCACGACACGGTGGGCATCGACCTCGTGGCGATGAGCGTCAACGACGTGGTGGTCTGCGGCGCCGAGCCGGTGGTGTTCCTCGACTACTTCGCCACCAGCCGGCTGCGCGCCGCCGAGGCCGAGCAGGTGATCAAGGGCATCGCCGAGGGCTGCGTGCGCGCCGGCTGCGCCCTGATCGGCGGCGAGACGGCCGAGCTTCCCGGCTTCTACGCGGAGGGCGAGTACGACCTGGCCGGCTTCTGCGTGGGCGTGGTGGAGAAGAGCCGCATCCTCGACGGCTCGCGGGTGAAGGCCGGCGATGCCGTGCTCGGGCTCGCCTCGAGCGGCCTGCACAGCAACGGCTTCTCCCTCGCCCGCAAGGTCTTCGAGCCCCATCTCACCGCGCAGCTCGCGCAGGAGCTGCTCGAGCCCACCCGCATCTACGTGAAGGACTGCCTCGCGCTGCGCGACGCGATCGACGTGCACGCGTTCGCGCACGTGACCGGCGGCGGGCTGCCGGGAAACCTGCCCCGCGTGCTGCCTCCCGAGCACCGGGCGGTGCTGCGGCGCGGGTCGTGGCCGGAGCCGGCCATCTTCGGCCGCATCCAGAAGGCAGGCAACGTCGCCGCCGCGGAGATGCTGCGCACCTTCAACATGGGCGTGGGCATGTGCGCGCTGGTCTCGCGCGGAGACGTTCCCCGCGCGCTCTCGCTCCTCCGGCAGCGCGGCCAGGACGCGTTCGAGATCGGGACGGTGGAGAGCGCGCCGGGCCTCGCCGAGCCCGAGGCGGTATGCGCCTAGGGGTCCTCGCCTCGGGCTCCGGCTCGAACCTGCAGGCCATTCTGGATGCGTGCGCGTCCGGCGCGATCCGCGCGCAGGTGGCGGCGGTGATCTGCAACGTGCCCGGCGCGCGGGCGCTGCAGCGCGCCGAGCAGGCGGGAGTGCCGGCGGTGCTCCTTCCCCACGCTGCGTTCGGCTCGCGCGAGAGCTACGATCGCGAGGTGGTGGCCACGCTGCGCCGCCAGGGCGTGGATCTGGTCTGCCTGGCCGGATTCATGCGGCTGATCACACCGGTGCTGCTTCAAGCTTTCGAGAATAAGATTTTGAATATCCATCCCAGCCTGCTGCCGTCGTTCCCCGGCCTCCACGCCGTGCGCCAGGCGCTCGCGGCCGGAGTGCGGATCTCCGGCTGCACCGTCCATGTGGTGGACGAGGGGACCGACAGCGGCCCCATCCTGGTGCAGGCGGCGGTGCCGGTCCTCGACGGGGATACCGAGGAGACCCTGGCGGCGCGCATCCTCGTGCAGGAGCACCGCTGCTATCCGCGCGCCCTCTCGCTCTGGGCGGAGGGCCGGCTGCGCATCGAGGGCCGGCGCGTGCGCATCGAAGGCGCGGCTCCGGGCGCGGCCCGCACCCTCTCCTCGCCCGAGCTGTCGGACTGATGTCGCCCGCTCCGACCAAGCCGGCGGCGAAGCGGTTGTACGACGTGGCCGTGCTCGGCCCGGACGTGGGGGGCGCCGCGGCGGCCGCCCTCTGCGCAAGGCGGGGGCTGCGCACGCTCCTCGCGCCGATGGGCCCCATCTCCGCCTCTCGCGAGAGCGAAGGCTGGCTCCTGCCCTCGGCGGCGTGCGTGCTGCCGCCCCTGCGGCAGCTCTCCGGGGCGGTCGGCGTCCTCGACGAGCTGGGCGTGGGGACCGATCTCCACCGCCAGGGCGCGGGCGCGGGGTCGTTCCAGATCCTCAGCGACAAGCTGCGGCTCTCCTTGCCCAGCGAGCCGCACCGGCGCAGGGCGGAGCTGCGCCGCGAGCTGTCCGAGGCCGGCGCGAGCGAGGCCGAGGCCGCCCTGGAGTCGCTGGAGGCGCTCGGCCGCACCTGGGATCCGTTCCTGATGGAGCCACCGCCCTGGCCCGCGCGGGGCTTCTTCGAGAAGCGGCGCGTCCAGAAGCTGCTGCCCGCGCCGCCGCAGCTTCCCGAGGGGCTGGTGGGCGAATGCCTGCAGGCGCTGGCGCCCTTCGCCGCCTCGTTGCCCGCCGACTTCGCTCCCGAGTCGGTCGCGCGCGAGGCGGCCGCGCTCCTGCGCATGCCCCTGCGCATCTTCGGCGGCGCCGCGCACCTGGCCGACCTGCTGCGGCAGAAGTGCGAGGGCGCCGGCGGCGACGTGATCGCCGATCAGCCCGCCGCCGAGCTGCGCGAGGAGAAGAAGGGCTTCGTCTTCCAGCTCGACGGCAGCGAGGTGCGCGCCGCCTGCGTGGTGCTGGCCTGCTCCTCCGACCGCATCGGCGCCCTGGTGCAGGGGGGAGGCCGCACCGAGCGCAAGGTGTCGGACGAGGTGGCGCTGCCGGTGGAGCGCAAGATCGCGCTGGCGCACTTCGTGGTCCGGCCGGAGGGGCTGCCCCAGGCGCTGGACGACGTGGCGCTGCTGCTCGGCAACCGCCTGGGCCCGCTGCTCCTCACCGCCCTTCCCGCCCGCAAGCTGCGGGGCGAGACCTCGGGTGAGCGGCTCCTCACCGTGGCGCGCATCGCCGACGCCGGCTTCTCCGACGAGGTTTCGCTGGTGAGCAGCACCCGCGCGGCGCTGGAGCCCCTGCTGCCCTTCTTCGAGCGGCACGTGGTCCACCAGGCCGGCGACCCCAATCCCGCCCAGCCGCACCTGATCCTGCGCCCGGCGGAGAACGCAGAGGCGGTGGGCCTGCGTCCCGTCTCCGAGGCGAGCGAGCGCCTGCTCTTCGCCTCGGGCGCCACCTACCCCGGCTTCGGGCTGGAAGGGCAGCTCCTCGCCGCGCGCGCCGCATCCGGTCAGGCGCTCGCCCTCACCGGCCGCAAGACGGTCAGCGCCACTTGACTTTCCCGGCACTTACCGGCAAAAAGCCGCGTTCCCAATCCGGAGTCACGAGCATGGCCTTCAAGTGCGACCTGTGCGGCAAGGGCCCCCTGGTGGGAAACCAGGTGTCCCATGCCAACAACAAGACCAAGAAGCGCACGCTGCCCAATCTGCAAAGGGTGCATGCGCTGGTGGGCGGCTCGAACAAGCACATCCGCGTCTGCACGCGGTGCCTGAAGGCGGGCAGGGTCACCAAGGCGGCGTAACCCCCTCCGCCCGGTTAGAAGAGGCGGGTGAGCACGGCCATCCTCGATGTGCGCGCAGCGCGGCGGGCGCTGCAGAACGCGCGCGGCAAGCAGAAGCTGGAACTGATCCTCGCGGCTCCGGATCCCGAGCAGCTGGTGCGGGCGCTGCCGGCGGAGGAGCTCTACTTCGCGCTCCTCGAGATCGGCCCCGACGACGCCGCCGAGCTGGTGGCGATGGCGGCGCCCGAGCAGTTCCGGCACCTCGTCGACATGGCGGCATGGCGCGGAACCGACGAAGGACCGCGCACGGAAGAGGTGGCGCGCTGGCTGCGGCTCGCCCGCGAGGGCGGCGACGATGCCGCAAGGTTCCGCGCGCAGCTCGGGTCGCTGGACCTGGAGCTCCTCGCGCTCCTGCTGCGGCGGCAGCTGGTGGTGCACGACCTGGTGGAGAACGAGGAGCCGCCCACGCCGGAGAATCCCGGGCTCGCGTTCTACACGCCCGACCGCCGCTTCCTGCTCGAGCTCACCGGCCCGGCCGGGTTCGCCACCCTGCGCCAGCTCGTCGAGGACCTCTACGCCGAGGACCCCTTCGGAGCGGGGCAGCTCATCGAGGCCGCACGCTGGGAGCTGCCCACCGAGCTCGAGGAGTCGGCGCGCCACTGGCGCGACGGGCGGCTGCGCGACGCGGGCGTGCCGGGGTTCGACGAGGCCATCTCGTTCTATGCGCGCCCGGCGGCGCAGAAGCCGGCAGCGTCCGGGGCGGCGCCGGAGCCGCAGGCGCTCGCACAGGCCTCCCGGCCGCTGCTCGATGCGGCCCTCGACCAGCTCGAAGGCGGCGAGCTGGAGCGCGCCGAGGAGGCCGTCGTCTACGCTGCCAACGCGGCGCTGGTGGCCAACCGCGTCTCGCTCCACGATCCCGACGAGGTCCGCGAGCAGCTCGCCGACGCGCGGGCCACGCTCTCGCTGGGGCTCGAGCTGCTCTCCTCCGGCGACCCGGGGCGCGCCGCGGCAGTGCTGGTGGAAGGGCCCATCCGCTCGGTCTTCCAGGCGGCGGTGGGCGAGGGCTACCGGCTGCAGGCGCGGGCGCGGAACATCGCCGCGCGGGCCCGGCTGCCCCAGGCGCAGAGCGCGACGGTGCTCGACGAGCCGCTGGAGAGCGTGGTGCAGGGGCTCCTGCGGGCTCGGCCGGCGTTTCACGAGCCCGGCCAGCGCAGGCCCCGGGCGCTGGGCTCGCGCGCCGACGTGCTGCGCGCCGAGGCGCTCCTCGACGAGGCCGAGGCCGAGCTTGCCCTGCTCGCCGCCCTGGGAATCCCGCCGGCGGTGCTGGGGCCCAGGGCGGAGGAGGCGGGCCTCGGACCGGCGGCGGTGAAGGCGAGCGCCGCGCTGCGGGCGCTGGTGGAGACGCAGTTGCGCGGAGAGCCGTTCTCGCTGCGCGGCGCCGCCGACGAGCCGGGCGCCAGGGCGGCGGGCTTCGACGAGAAGCTGGACGAGCTGCTCCGCGGAGCGTCCCGGAGCGGGATCGACGGCCGCGTCTCCGACCGGCTGCGAACGATGTTGAGACGCTGACCCGCTCTCCCGCCGTCCTGCGAGGGCTCGCGGCCTACCGTCCGGCCTGGGCGGCCTCGCAGCGGGC
Organism: Myxococcales bacterium; assembly: GCA_035702105.1. Taxonomy (GTDB): domain Bacteria; phylum Myxococcota; class Myxococcia; order Myxococcales; family 40CM-4-68-19; genus 40CM-4-68-19. The sequence goes on from DASSQZ010000233.1 coordinate 9,210, forward strand.
CAGGTCTTCCGCCAGCCCGCGCGCGATGCCGTCGGCCTTCACCGCGAGCTGCAGCAGTGGCTCGCTGCCCGCGAGGAAGAGGTTGCTGATGCCGCTGGTGCCCAGCGCGCGGTTGCGCTCCAGCCAGCGCGCGAAGGCGGGATCGACCTGCAGCCCCTGCATCTCGAAGAGGCGCGAGAGCAGCTTGCCCCGCTCGTCCGCGCAGGGTCGGGCGCGCAGACGCGGCGCGGCCGGCGCAGGCTCCTCTTCGACCGCAGGCTGGGGAGCGGGCGCGGGCTTCCGCTCTTCATGGAGCACCACCAGCTCGCCCGGGGGCTGCTGATCGTCGCCGGGCTCCACCTGGTAGCGGATGTAGCCGTTGCCCGGCAGCACCTTGGTGCGGACCTGCGCCTGCGCAGGAGCATCCGTCCGCTGCTGGGCCGCAGCGAGCAGGGCAAGAGCACAGAACGAGGACACGACCAAGGCCACGGCGCACCTCCACCTACAAGGTTGCGCTACCTCCCGCCTGGGCGCAAGCCGCCTCGCGCCAACGCAGTCTCCGGGTCGACGCCAGTTACCGAAGATACGAAAAGAACGGTCCTTTTCAGGAGAGACATCGCGCCCTCCGGCCGATCACATCGGCGTCAGGATGCCGCGGCGTCCCCGGCTGCGGGCACGGGGCGGGCGTCGCGGAGCGCGTCGATTCCCGCCGGGGCGCCGAGGACGATGAGGCGGTCGCCGCGGGCCGGCTCGTAGGACGGCGGCACCTCCTCCACCCGCGCCGCGCCGGCCCGGCGCAAGGCCAGCACCACCACGCCGAAGCGCTCGCGCACGTGCGCCGTGCGCAGCGGGTGGCCGATCAGCCGGCTCGGCGCGGCGACCTCCTCCACGCGCCGGTCCGGGGGAAGCTCGAAGAAGTCCTCGGCCTCGCTGCCGCCCTCGAAGCGGACCACCCGGGTGAGCAGCACGTCGCGCCGCAGCACCTCCGCGTCCAGCGCGCCGAGGAGGGCGCGCCGGGTGACCACGCCGAGCAGCTTGCCCTGATCGCAGACCGGCAGCTCTCCCCAGTCGGCGCTCCAGAGCTTCTCGCCCAGGTCGAGCAGCGAGTCCTGCGGCGCCACGCTTGCGACCTCGTGCGCCGCCGCGGCGGCGCGCTGCTCCTCGCGGCGCGGGGAGGCCCAGAGACGCTTGGCGTCGTTGAGGTCGAGGGCGCGCAGCGGCGAGCCGGTCACGTAGACCACGCGCACGTTGGGTTGCGCCAGCCGCTCCAGCGCCTCCGAGAGGCTGGCGTCTGCGCCCACCGAGGGAGGATCGAGGGTGAGGATGTCGCGGGCGATGACCGCATGCGCCAGGCGCTCGGTCAGGCTTCCGCGCCAGGGGATGCCGCGCAGGCGCAGCTCCTCGGTGTAGACGGAGTCCGGGCGGAGCCGCCGCGAGACCAGCGCCGCCAGCGACGTCCCGGCGAGGAGCGGAACCACCAACGAATAGTCGCCGGAGAGCTCGAAGGCGAGGGTCGCCGCCATGAAGGGCGCGTGGGTGGTGGCCGCGATCATCGCCGCCATTCCCGCGAGCGCGTATCCGCCCGCCTCCGCGGCGGAGGCGCGCGCGGCGAGCAGGTGCGGCACGGCGCCGCCGAGCAGCCCTCCCAGGGCCGCGCCCAGGAACATCGAGGGCGTGAACACGCCGCCCGGACTTCCCGAGGACACCGACGCGATGGTGGCGAGCGCCTTGGCCACCAGCAGCACGCCGAGGATGGCGCCGGCCACGCGCGCGTCGAGGATGAGCTGGATGGCCTCGTAGCCGTTGCCGGTCACCTCCGGCAGGCGGAGCGCGAGCAGGCCGACGAGGAGGCCGCCGAGCGCGCCCAGCGCGATGCGCGGCACCGGGATGCGGCGCGCCCCGTCCTCCGCCGCGGAGAGCGCGGCGAGGAAGGCCGGGCCGATCACGCCCGCGGCGACCCCGAGCACGCAGTAGGCGGCCAGCTCTTCCTGGGTCACCAGCACGAACTCGCGCTGCCCGTAGACCGGCCCGCCGCCGATGGCCAGGCGGGTGAGGGTGGTCGCAACCGCGGTAGCCGCCGCCACCGGCACCACGATGTCGATGCCGAGGACTCCGGTGACGATCTCCACCACGAACAACACCGCCGCGAAGGGAGTGTTGTAGGCGGCGGCGAATCCTGCGCCGGTGCCCGCCGCCACCAGCATGCGCGCCTCGCGGCCCGGCAGCCGCAGCCAGCGGCCCAGGAGCGACCCCGCGCCGCCGCCGAACTGGATGATCGAGCCTTCGCGGCCAATCGACGCCCCGCTGCACAGCGCCACGAGCGACGCGGCGCTCTTCAGCAGCACCGCCGGCAGCCGGATGCGGCCGCGCCCCAGGGCGACCGATTCCAGGATCACCGCCACCCCGTGCCCGCCCGGGCTGCGCGCGGCGAGCAGGCTGATGGCCGCGGCAGCCGCCCCTCCGGCGGCGGGAAGGGCCAGCCGCTCCATCCAGGGCAGGGCGCCGAAGCCGACCAGCACGTTGCCGGTGCCGAGCAGGAGCTGCAGCCCGTGGTGCAGGAGGAGCCGGAAGGCGACGGCGAAGGCCGCGCCGAGGACTCCCACCGCGACCACGGCGGCGCTGTAACGGGCCATCTAGCTCTTCACCGCGGATCGCGCATCGCCCTTCATGGCACGGCGCCGGGCGCGCCCGGCGGGGGCAGCGAGGCGAGAACGGAAACCAGCGTCTCGATGGAGATGGGCTTGACGAGGTGCGCGGCGAATCCCGCTTCCCGGGCGCGGCGGCGGTCCTCCGCCTGCCCGTACCCGGTCAGCGCCACCGCGTGGAGCTGCGGCCGCCCCACCCGGAGCCGCCGCACCAGCTCGTAGCCGTCCATCACCGGCAGGCCCACGTCGAGGAGCGCGATCTCGGGATCGAACTCCGCGGCCGCCTGCAGCGCGCTGGGACCGTCGGAGGCCACCCGGGTGCGGTGGCCCATGGCGGCGAGCACGTCGGCCAGCGTACCGGCGGCATCGGCGTTGTCGTCCACCACCAGCACGCGGCGGCCCTCCCCTTGCGCGATGGAGCCGGCCCCTGCCGGCTGCGCTCCATCGGCGGAGGCGGCTTCCGCGGCGGGCAGCCAGACGTGGAAGGCCGCGCCCCTGCCCCGCCCCTCGCTCTCCGCGAACACCCGCCCGCCGTGCGCGAGCACCAGGCTGCGGACGATGGCGAGGCCCAGCCCGAGACCTCCGCGCGACCGATCCAGCGCCTGCCGCTCCTGGACGAACTCCTTGAAGATGGACTGGACCATCGCCGGGTCGATGCCCACGCCGTCGTCGCGGACGGAGATGCGCACGCCGCCGTCGCTGCGCGCCGCCGCGATCTCGATGCTGCCGCCCGGGTCGGTGTACTTGGCCGCGTTGGTCAGGAGGTTCTCCACCACCTGCGAGAGCCGGGCGGGATCGGCGTCCACCACCAGCCCGCGCGAGGGAACCGCGATGGTCAGCCGGTGCTGCCGCTCCTCCAGGAGCGGGCTCACCATCTCGATGGCCCGGGCCACCACCTCCGACGCCTCGACGCGCCGCCGGCGCAGCTCCACCTTGCCGCGGGTGATGCGCGAGACGTCGAGCAGGTCGTCCACCAGCCGGGTGAGGTGCGCGGTCTGCCGCTCGATCACCGCGCGCTCCTTCTCCAGCGCCCCTCCCGCCCGCAGCTTCATGAGGTGGAGCGCTGTGGCGATGGGCGCGAGCGGGTTGCGCAGCTCGTGGCCGAGCATGGCGAGGAACTCGTCCTTCGCCGCGCTCGCGCTCTCGGCCGCGGCGCGCAGGTCCTCCAGCCGCCGCCGCGCCAGCACCTGCCCGGTCACGTCGGCGGCCACCAGCATCACGCCGGTGACCGCTCCGCCGGCGCCGCGCAGCGGGTGCGTGACGAAGCTGAACCAGGCGTCCTCGAGGTCCGCGCCTCCGCGCCGGATGCGGGCGTGCATCTCGGCGCTGCGCACCGGCTCGCCGGTCCGGTAGACGCGGTCCATCGCCTCGACGATCTCGTGGTCGCCGAGCTCGGGGAACACCTCGCGGACGGTGCGCCCCAGCACCTCGCTGCGGCCCAGCATCGCGCAGTAGGAAGGGTTGGCGACGGTGTGGAGGTGCTCCGGCCCCTCCAGCAGGGCGACGCCGATGGGGACCTGCTGGAAGAGCTCCGAGAGCCGCTCCCGCTCGCGGCTGGCCTCGGCGCGCAGTCGCCCGATGGTGAGATGGGCGGAGACGCGCGCGATCAGCTCCCGCGCGGAGAACGGTTTCACCAGGTAATCGTCGGCGCCGGCCTCGATGCCCTCGATGCGCGCTTCCTCGCCGGCCCGCGCCGAGAGCATGATCAGCGGGATCCCGCGGGTGGCGGGGTCGGCGCGCAGCGCGCGCAGGAGCTCGAAGCCGTCGAGCCCCGGCATCATCACGTCCGCGACGACCAGGTCCGGCCGCTCGCTCCGGGCCAGCGCCAGGGCAGCCTCGCCGTCCGCCACCGCGCGCACCTGCCAGCGTTCCGAGAGCAGCCGGCACAGGTAGTCGCGCATGTCGGCGTTGTCGTCGGCGACGAGGATCCGCTCGGAGCCGGCCTCCGCCGCGTCCCCGGGCCTGCCCCCTTCTGCCGCGGCGCCCTGCCCGCCGTCGCCCGGGAGCCAGCGCAGCGCCTCTTCCACGAACGGCGCCGCGCCGGTCACCGCGGAGTCCCCCGGGAGAGTCGCCCGCACGTGCTCCCTGGGAAGGTGCTCATGTCCCCGCGGGACGAAGACGCGGAAGGTGGTGCCCTGCGCCGGGCGGCTCTCCACCCGCACGCTCCCGCCGTGCACCCGCGCGATCTCCTGCACCAGTGTGAGCCCGATGCCCGTGCCCTCGTGGGTGCGGGCGCGGGCGCCGGCCACGCGGTGGAACCGATCGAAGATCCGCGGCAGCTCCTCCTCGGCGATGCCGGTCCCGGTGTCCTCCACGGTGAGCTCCGCGCCGCGGCCCACCCAGCGCAACCCCAGCCGGATGCTGCCCTGGAAGGTGAACTTGAGCGCGTTGGAGAGGAGGTTGAGGACCAGCTTCTCCCAGAGATCGTGGTCGATGAAGAGCGGCTCGGGGAGGTCGGGGCAGTCGATCTCGAATCGCAGCGAGGCGCGCTCCACCGCCGCGCGGAACGCTCCGGCAAGCTCGGCCGTCAGGTGGGCCGCGTCGGTGGGCTGGTACACCGCGGACGACGCTCCCGCCTCGATGCGGGAGAAGTCGAGCAGCGCATTGACCAGCTTCAAGAGGCGCAGCGAATTGCGGTAGAGCGCCTCCAGCGCCTCGCCGCAGAGCGCGCCCGCAGGCGATCGGAGCGCGTCCTCCACCGGCCCGAGGATCAAGGTCAGCGGAGTGCGGAACTCGTGGCTCACGTTGCTGAAGAACGCCGTCTTGGCCCGGTCCAGCTCGGCAAGCGCCTCTGCGCGCTTGCGCTCGGCCTCGTGCGCCCGCGCCGCGGAGATGGCCGCGGCGATCTGGCCGGCCACCAGGTCGAGGAAGCCGGCGTAGGCCTCGTCGAGGGCCAGGAGCGGGCTCAGGCCCGCCACCAGGACCGCCGCCGCGCGCTCCTCGCCGGGCCGCATCACCGGAAGCGTGATGGCCCTGCGGATGACGGCGCCGCTGCTCGCGACCTCCTCCAACTCCTCCAGCGAGATGGGACGGCCGGTCCGGGCCGCCTCTTCCACCCGCCAGGCCTCTTCCCGCGAGCTGGAATCGGCCAGCCCGGCCACTCCCATGCAGCGGGTGCGCTCGCCTTCCCTAAGGTAGAGCGCCAAGAAGGGCAGGTCGGAGTTGCGCGAGAGCGTCGCCACCGCCGCGGCGCAGACCGCCTCGGCGGTGCGGGTCTCCAGGGTGGCGGAGGCCAGCTCGCGCAGCGTGCGCAGGCGGCGGTCGCCGAGCACGCGCTGCGTGGTCTCGGTGACCGCGGTGAAGATGCCGCCCACGCCGCCGGATTCGTCGCGGATCGGGCTGTACGAGAAGGTGAAGTAGCACTCCTCGGGAAAGCCCTTCCGCTCCAGCGGCAGCAGGATGTCCTCCGACCAGGTGGCCTCGCCGCGCTGGAGAACGCCCTCCAGCATGGGGCCGATGATGTTCCAGATCTCCGGCCAGACCTCGCGGCCCTTCGCTCCCAGCGCGTGCGGATGCTTGCCGCCGAGGATCTCGCGATAGGCGTCGTTGTAGAGCTTCACCATCTCCGGGCCCCACCACACCAGGATGGGGAAGCGCGAGCTCAGGCAGGTGCTCACGGTGGTGCGCAGGCTCTGCGGCCAGCGGCTCACCGGGCCGAGCGGTGTCTTCGACCAGTCGGTGGCCCGCATCAGCGCGCCCATCTCGCCGCCGCCGGCGAGCACCGAGTCGTGGAGGCGGTTGTCGCCACCGGGCGTCATGCCGCCTGCAGTAGCGCACGGCATGTGCGCGTGCCAGCCAGCGGCGGCCGCCCCGTCGACCAGCGTGCGATCGAGGAAGCGTGCCGGGAAATGGCCAGCCTCTCGCCGCGCGGCGGACGCGTGCGCATCCTCCTCGGGTGCCGCACACGGACTGCCGCATCCTGGTGATCGACGACGACGAAGACATCCGCGAGGCGCTCCGCGACGTGCTCCTGGAGGAGGGCTATCGCGTGGACCTGGCCGAGAACGGCAGGGAGGCGCTGGCCTTCATGCGGCGGCGCGGCCGTCCCGACCTGGTGCTGCTCGATCTGATGATGCCGGTGATGAACGGCTGGGAGTTCCTGCGCGAGAAGAGCCGAGACGACGACCTGAATACGGTGCCCGTCCTGGTGGTGAGCGCGAACCCGCCCGCCTCGCTGCCCGAGGACCACGTGCGCGGCGTCATGCGCAAGCCGGTGCAGCTCGAGCAGTTGCGCTCCGCCGTCGCCCAGGTCTGCGGGCCGGCGTAGTTTCGCGCTCACCCGCGCCGTGAGACAATCGGGCAGTTGACTGCCGACTCCAACGTCGCGGGCCGGGCCGCGCTGCTGGAGCGCCTCTCAGCGGGCGCCGAGGTGGACGGCTTTACCCTCGGGCCCCTCATCCACCGGGGCGCGCAGGGCCACATCTACGCGGTGGAGCGCGCCGGCGCGCCCTTTCCCCTGCTCATGAAGGTGCCGCGCATGGGGGCGACCGCCGAGTCGGCCGAGAGCCTGCTCGGCTACCGCACCGAAGAGGCCATCCTGCCGCTGCTCTCCGGCCCCCACGTCCCGCGCTTCGTCGCCTCGGGTGACCTGGCGAAGACGCCGTACCTGGTCCTCGAGCACGTCGAGGGCGAGAGCCTGGAGCGGGTGGTCGGCCGGGCGCCCCGGCCGGCGGACGAGGTGGCCCGGACCGGGGCGGCCATCGCCGACGCCCTGCACGCGATCCACCGCCAGGAGGTGGTGCACGGAGACCTGAAGCCGGACAACGTGATCCTCAAGCCGGATGGAACGGCGGTGCTCCTCGACTTCGGCTTCGCGCGCCACCCCGGCGTGCCCGACCTGCTGGCGGAGCAGGACCGGCTGGCCGGCTCGCCGCCCTACATCTCTCCGGAGCAGGTGCTGCGCGTGCGCGGCGACCCGCGCAGCGACCTCTTCTCCCTCGGCGTCATCCTCTACGAGCTGGCCACCGGAGAGCTGCCCTTCGACGCGCCGGAGACCCTGGCGGGTCTGCGCGAACGCCTCTGGCTCGACCCGGTGCCGCCGCGGCGGCGCTTTCCCGCCTTCCCGCCTTCGCTGCAGGAGGTGATCCTGCGCTGCCTGGAGCCCTCGGCCTCCGAGCGCTACCAGTCCGCGGCGCACGTGGCCTTCGACCTGCGCAATCTCTCCCAGGTGGTGCTGACCGGGCGGGCGGAGCGCACGCGGCGGGCCAGCCACGTCGCGCACCTCAAGACCATGTGGAAGCTGCGCCGCCTGCGCCGCCTCTCGCCCGGCCGCGCCGCGGGCTCGGACGGCGCGCCGGTGATCCTGGTGGCGGTGGACACCATGCACCCCGACGACGAGCGCCAGCCCGCCATCCGCCGCGCCGCCCAGAGGGTGATCTCGATGCCGGGCGAATCCCGCCTCATCTTCGTCTCGGTCGTGGAGCCCTCGGGGGGCATCCCCAGCGAGGTGGACGAATCGCCGCTCGAGCACCTCATCCGCCTGCGCCGCTGGGCGGAGCCGCTGGGCCTTCCCCCGCAGCGGATCACCATGCACGTCATCGAAGGCGGCGATCCCGCCGGGGCGCTGCTCCTCTTCGCGCGCCGCAACAACGTGGACCTGATCGTCCTCGGCGCGCCCGGCGCCTCGCAGCCGTCCAACGCATGGTGGAGATCGGCGGCCTCGAAGGTCACCGCCGGCGCGCCCTGCAGCGTCCTGGTGGTGCGCGTGCCGCTCACCGAAGAGGGCGCACCGCAACCCGACCGCCCGCCGCCAGGCTGAGCCCTGCAACCAACCGGTCGGGAGTGGATGGTTGGCGTGCGCACGCTCGCGCGCCGGGCGGCGGTTGCCCTATAGTCGGGCGGTGGCCGACCGCATCGCGATCATCGACGACACCGAGGGAACGCGCTTCGCGCTCCGGCGCACGCTGGAGGCCAGCGGCTTCGACGTCGTGGAAGGGGCGTGCGGCGAGGACGCGCTGCGGCTCGCCCGCGAGCAGCCCGACCTGATCGTGCTGGACGTGCACCTGCCCGACCTGCCCGGCCCCGAAGTCGCGCGCCGGATCAAGGCGGACCCGCAGACGCGCGGAATTCCCGTCCTGCACCTGTCGGCGAGCTACACGGAAGAGTCGGACCGGGCCTTCGGCCTGGAGAGCGGCGCCGATGCCTACCTGACCGAGCCGGTGGATCCGGCGTTGCTGCTCGCCACCATCCACGCGCTCTTGCGCGCGCACGCCGCCGAGCGGGTGGCAGAGCGGGCGCTACGCGCCCGCGACGAGTTCCTCTCGCTGGTGTCGCACGACATGCGCGGCCAGCTCCAGACGGTGCGCCTGGGCATGGAGGCGCAACTGCTGCGGGCGCAGTCGCGGACGGTGGACAGCCAGGTGCTGGTCGGGGCCATGAGGAAGTCGGTGGAGGACCTGCGCCACATGACCCGGCTGGTCGAGGATCTTCTCGAGGGCGCCCAGCTCGAGGCGGGCAAGCTGAACGTGCGCCCCGAGCGCGCAGACCTCGCCGCCGTGATCCGCGAGGCGGTGCGGCGCTGGGAACCGGAGGCGCGCAGCGCCGGCAGCTCCATCGCGGTCGATGCGCCCGAGGCGGTGGAAGGGTCGTTCGACGCCGTGCGCATTGGCCAGATCGTCGGGAACCTCATCTCCAACGCCATCAAGTACGGCAACGGAAAGCCCATCTCCGTGACCGTCCGCAAGGCAGGCGGCGCCGCGGAGATCCGCGTCACCGACGGCGGCAGGGGCATCGAGCCCGGGGAACAGGAACGCATCTTCGAGCGCTTCGAGCGCGTCGGCACGCACCGGAACGGCAGCTACGGCCTGGGCCTCTGGATCGCCCGGGAGCTGGCGCGCCTGCACGGCGGGAGCATCGCCCTGCACAGCGTGCCCGGCGAGGGCGCAACCTTCACCGTCACCCTTCCGCTCGAGCGAGCGCCTGCGAACCAATGATTGGGTGCGCCAATCCGCAAAAGCGTGTAGAAGCGCGCGCCATGCCGGCCTCGCGCGCCGTCCTGCTCGTGGACGACGATCCCGACATCCGGGACTCGGTCGGCGAATGCCTGCGCGACGAGGGCTACGAGGTGCACACCGCGGGCAACGGCCAGGAGGCGCTCGACCGGCTCTCCTATGGCCTGCGGCCCTCGGTCATCCTGCTCGATCTCATGATGCCGGTGTTGAACGGGTTCGAGGTGCTGCAGGCCCTGCGCGACCGTCCCGACTGGCAGGGCATTCCCGTGGTGATCGTCAGCGCCAACCGCGGATACGAGGCGGAGGACATGCGCGGGGTGTTCGACATCCTGCGCAAGCCGGTGCCCCTGGAACAGATGCTCGACGCCATCGAGCGCGCGCTGGCGGCCGGGACCCTGGCCTCGTGAGCGATCAGCCGGTGCTGTCCAGGTCCTGCTCGCCGTCGGGCACGACCACGTGCTCCACCGAGAGCGTCCGCGTGTCCGCGTCGATGGCGTAGTGCACGGACACCCGCCCGAGCCGCAGTTGCAGCAACGGGCGGCTGAGCGAGGCGACCCAGGTGTGGGTGGGGACGGCGGGCGAGAGCGCGGCGGTCTCCGCGATCTCCTCCAGCATCGATCGGAGCTTGAGCTGGAGCGACCCGGCAAGCTCGCGAAGCTTTTCCGCCGCCGGCAGCGAGACGCGAATTCTGAAGAAGGACTGCGTGAGCCAGTCATTCCATGTGGGCAGCGGGAGCATGAGACGGTCGGATGCGCGTGCAAGCAACCGGCCATGACCCGCCCGGCCCGCTGGCTACTCGACAATCCGGCGGCTTGCGCCCTCGCTCCCGCCAAAAGTTACCTGCCGGTCACACGCCGGCACGGGAGAAATGACCGGATCGCCACGGTCCGCGCGCGCAAGCCCGGTAAAAGCGCAAGACCGCCGACGTAATCCACCGGATTTCTAGAACATTCTCATCCTGGCCGCGAGCGTCTCGTACAGGCTTCGCGGCACCGCGCCGAGGCTGCGGGTGATGGCGACCATGGCCAGCGGATAGGCGATGGTGGCATCGCCCCGATCGATGCCGCGCGCCATCACCGCCACCGCCTGGTCCAGCTCCACCAGGAAGGGCATGGGGAACTTGTTCTTCGCGGTCATCGCGGTCTTCACGAAACCCGGGTAGATGGTGGTGGCGCGCACGCGGGTGCCGCGAAGGTCCACGCGAACGCTCTCCATGAAGGTGGCCACTGCGGCCTTGCTGCCGCAGTACGCCGCCTCGCGCGGCATGCCGCGGAATGCCGCGAGCGACGACACCATCACCACCTGGCCGCGATCGCGCGCGATCATCTGCGGCAGCGCTGCAGCCACCGTGACGCAGGCGGCGGTGACGTTCACGTCCATGATCTGCTTCACCGCCTTCCAGTCCATCTTCCGCGCCGAGGTGGGCCGGCCCACGCCGGCGTTGGCGATGACCAGCTCGAGCGCGCCGCCGGACTGCTCCTCGGCGCGGTGGATGGCCGCGACCAGGTCTTCGCTGTCCTGCACGTCGAGGGGAGCCGCCACGATGCTCCCTGCCGGCGCCTCGGAGGCGAGCCGGTCCAGCTCGTCCTTGCGCCTGGCCGCGGCATGCACCGTGGCCCCGGCCTTCGCGTAGTGCAGCGCGAGCCCGCGGCCGAGCCCGCTCGATGCTCCGGTGATGAAGACCGACTTCGCGATCATGCGCACCTCCGGCAGGGCGGCTTATCCGAGCCACCCGCCGCCGGCAAGGCCAGGGAGACGGCGCGGCCGGCGCGGCCATGTTACAAGGCGCGCCATGACCGCCCTGCGCATCGACGGAAAGGCCATCGCCGCCAAGGTCCGCGCCGAGGTGGCGGCCTCGGTGCGGGACATCGAGGCGCGCGCCGGGGTGAAGCCGGGGCTCGCGCTCATCCGCGTGGGCAACGACCCTGCCAGCGAGGTCTACGTGCGCGGCAAGGCCAGGGCCTGCGAGGAGACGGGCATGGCCGGCTTCGAGCACATCCTGCCGGAGACCACCTCGCAGGCAGAGCTGCTCGCGCTGGTGCGCAGGCTCAACGTGGACCCGCGCGTTCACGGGGTGCTGGTGCAGCTTCCCCTGCCGAAGCAGATCTCGCCCGACGAGGTGCTCGACCTGCTCGCGCCGGAGAAGGACGTGGACGGGTTCGGCCCGCACAGCGCCGGCGCGCTCTTCACCGGCCGCAAGGGATTGCGGCCCTGCACCCCGCTCGGCATCCTCCGCCTGCTCGACGAGGCCGGCACCCGGCTCTCCGGCGCGCGCGCGGTGGTGGTGGGGCGCTCCAACATCGTGGGAAAGCCGGTGGCCATGCTGCTCCTCGAGCGGCACGCGACGGTGACCCTGGCGCACTCGCGCACCGCGGACCTGGCCGCCGAGGTCGGACGCGCGGAGGTGGTGGTGGCGGCGGTGGGCCGCGCGGAGATGATCCGCGGCGACTGGATCCGGGAAGGCGCCACCGTCATCGACGTGGGCATCAACCGCAACGCCGCCGGCAAGCTGGTGGGCGACGTGGAGTTCGCCAGGGCGGCGGAGCGCGCGCGCGCCATCACGCCGGTCCCCGGCGGCGTCGGCCCCATGACCATCGCCTACCTGCTCGCCAACACCATCCAGGCCGCGAGGTCGCAGCTCGGCCTCAGTTGAGCCCGCCCTCGATGGTGGCGAGGATCTCTCGCGCCTCCACCGGCTTGATCAGGTGCAGCGCGAACCCCGCCGCCTGGCTGCGCTTGCGGTCCGCCTCCTGCCCGTAGCCGCTGAGCGCGACCAGCACCGGCGCCTCAGGTCCCAGGCGCTCGCGCAGCCGCGCCGCCAGATCGTAGCCGTCCATCGCCGGAAGGCCGATGTCGAGGATGGCCATCTCCGGCCGGAAGTCGGCCAGCGCCTCCAGCGCCGAGGGCCCGTCGCTCACGCTGCGGACCTCGTGTCCTGCGCCGCGGAGGAGCTCGGTGAGCATCTCCAGCGCATCGCCGTTGTCGTCCACGAGCAGGATGCGGCGCCGCCGGGCCGCCGTCCGCGGCCGCGCCTCTTCCCGGGAAGTTCCGGCGCGGCTGTCCACCTGCGCAGGGAGGTGGACCCGGAAGAGGCTGCCCTTCCCCGCCCCTTCGCTGTGGGCGCTGACCCTGCCGCCGTGCAGGGTCACGAGGCTGCGCACCAGCGCAAGGCCGATGCCGAGGCCGCCGTTGCCGCGGTCGGTCTCCTGCGGCCCCTGCACGAAGAGATCGAAGACGCGCGAGAGCAGGTCGGCGGGAATGCCGTCGCCGTCGTCGCTCACCTCGATCGCGACCTCCGCGCCCGCAGGGCGCGCCTCCACCCGGACGTGTCCGCCCGCGGGCGTGTACCTCGCGGCGTTGGTGAGGAGGTTCGCGATCACCTGCGCGAGGCGGGCCTCGTCGCCCTCCACGATCAGCGCGCCGCTGTCGGGAGCGCGCACCTCCAGGTGGTGGCGGCGCGACTCCAGCAGCGGGCTCGCCATCTCGGTGGCCTTGGCCAGCACGTCGCGCAGGTCCACGCGCTCGCGCCGGAGCCGGAGGAGCCCGCGGGTGATGCGGGAGACGTCGAGCAGGTCGTCCACCAGCCGCACCAGGTGCCGCGCCTGCCGATCGATGACCTCCTGCTCCCGCGAGATGCTGCCGCCCCCGCGAAGCTTCATCAGCTCCAGCGCTGTGAGGATGGGGGCGAGCGGGTTGCGAAGCTCGTGGCCCAGCATGGCGAGGAACTCGTCCTTGGTGCGGCTGGCGCGCTCCGCCTGCTCGCGGGCGCGACGCAGCGCCTCCTCCAACTCGCGGCGATGCAGCAGCTCGGTCTCGAGGGCGAGCGCGCGCTGCTGCAGCCGCGAGATCTCCCGCCGCTGCTCGGAGGGGTCGGTTCCGTCCACCGGCCCCGGCGCGGGAAGGACGTCGCGGTGCAGGCCGCAGACCTGAGCGAAGTCCGCGGCATCGGACGCGCTGTGGAAATTGCCCATCCTGTAGGCACAGAGGAGCGAGAAGGAACGGCCCTGCTGCAGCCGGTTCCACATCTCCTCCAGCCGCAGCGCGGCCGGCTTCTGCCCCTGCCGCCAGAGGACGTCGACCATCTCTCCGTAGGCGCGCACGCGCGTCCCCTGCGGGCCGGTGCAGCGCGAGAGCAGGCCGCCGATCTCGTCGCGGAAGCGCAGCCAGTCGGGCTCGTCCGCCACCAGGAAGCGGGCGAGCGTCTGTTCTGCGTCGAGGACGATCAGGTGTCCACCGGCGCGGGCCCGGGCCACGTCGAGCCCCCGCTCGGCCAGCTCCTGCAAGAGCGCGGTCGCATGGGCAGGCGTGAGGATGGCGAGCGCCGCCTCGCCCGAGACGAGGCCCTCGGCGAGATACTGCGAGACGGTGGCGGCGAGGACCTCGTCGCTCTCGTAGAACTGGACGTCGTGGCTGACGGGCCCCCGGACCGGGCCGGGGCGGATGTGGCCCGAGGGATCCGCCGGCGGCGGGCGAAGCTGGACTTCTCCCATCTCACCTCCCGTTGCCGGGGAAATATGGGCATCGCCGGATTCCGGCGGCGGCAAGCGGGCGTGCGCTTCACGGGTCGCCCTCCGGCTGCCTGCAGGCCCGTCCGGCGTCTACAGAGCGGGAGCCGGGAGCCTTCCGGCGACCAGGAACTGCTCGCGGCCGAAGGCGTGCGACTCCTCGCGGCCCAGCATCCGGGCGGCGCGGAACTCCACCCGCTCGCGCGAGGCGGTGCAGACCCAGCGCTGCTCGTCGAAGGGGCGCGCCGGCTTGAAGACGTTCTCGAACACCGCCAGGTTCACGCCGCGCCCGCGCGCGCGTGCCGAGACGTAGAGGCAGGCCTCCACGCCGTCGGCGCGCATCTCCGCGCCGAGACGCTGCGCGGCCTCGTAGGAGACCTTCGAGGAGATCTCCGCCTCGAAGGCGCCGAAGGGCGCAACCGACAGGTCGATGCCGCGGCGGGCGGCGATGCCGAAGGAGAAGGCGGTCAGGTCCACGTGGATCGCGCCCAGGGCAGCCGCCGTGCCCTCGAGGAACACGAGGCGGTAGTACGCCACCTCGGCAAAGACGGTGGGCAGGTCGCGCCCGGCGTAGAGGATGCCGCGCTCGCGGCGGGTGCCGAAGCGCGAGCCGTTGCGCAGCGGCGGATGGCGAAAGGGCGTGTAGAGCAGGTAGTGCAGCCCCTCGAAGCCCGCGGGCACCGGCAGCTTGGCGCGGGCGTCGAGGAGCTCCTCGAGGACGCGCTGCTCCTCGTCCGAGTCGACCAGCTTGCGGGTCGAGTTGCGGAACTGGGCCTCCACCACCCGCCGGAAGCGGCCCGCGAGCCGCCCGATCTCAGAGGGTCCCGCGCAGCGCGTCCAGATACTCTGCGACATGCACGAGTCCCTGCGTCCGGGCGAGGAGCTGCACGGGCTCCGAGCCGAGGTGGCGGTTCTTCGAGCGCAACCAGAGGCGCGCCTT
This sequence comes from Myxococcales bacterium, assembly GCA_035702105.1. Classification (GTDB taxonomy): domain Bacteria; phylum Myxococcota; class Myxococcia; order Myxococcales; family 40CM-4-68-19; genus 40CM-4-68-19. Next base: position 24,229 of record DASSQZ010000233.1, read on the forward strand.
CTCGCCGTCGCCGCCGACCAGCGCGTCGAGGCTGCGGAACACGCGGACGAAGAGCAGCGCGTGGCGGCCTTCGGCGGAGGCGGGTTCCACCGGGCGTTCACCGGCGAAGGTGCGCGAGACGCTGGCCGGGCTGGAGCCGAGGATGCCGGCCAGCTCGGACTGGCTGAGGCCCAGCGCCGCCGAGGCGCGGACCAGGGCCTTGGCCAGGATGGCGGCCGGGGAGGCGGCTGCATGGGCGGCGGTGCGCATGTTTCAGATGAAATATATTCCAATTTTCTTGCAGATGCAAGCCAGGGCCGATCCTGCCCCCGCTAGGGCCGCACGCCCAGCTCGCGGTAAAGCTCCGCGGGCCGGTAGAGCACGCCGTCCTTCACCGTCAGCAGGGTCTTGCGCACGTCCGAGATGCGCAGCGAGGGGTCGCCGTCGATCAGCGCCAGGTCCGCGAGCTTGCCCGGCCGCACCGTCCCCAGATCCTTCTCCATCCCCATGATCCGCGCTGCCCCGAGGGTCGCGAGCCTCAGCACCTCGGGCGCAGGGATTCCCGCCTCGACGTCGAGCTCGAGCTCGCGATGGAGCGCGAATCCGGCCAGCGCGTCGGTGCCCGCCTCGATGGGCACTCCCGCCGCATACATCGCGTGCACCAGCGCCAGCATCTTCTTCCAGGAGGCCTTGTATCTCTCGTCCATGCCCGCGGGCACCGGCAGGCTGCCGGCCATGTACCCGCGCCGGACCTGCACCGGCAGCCGGTCGGCGACGCTCTGCATCCCGGGCGCCATCACCCCCGCCCGGTCGAGGAACAGGTCCTCGAACGTGGCCAGCGTCGGATCGAGCGTCGTGTGCCGGTCGTGGAGGAGCTGGATGAAGCCGCGCACCTCCTGCGAGCCGAGGTCCAGATCCGCCGCGCGACGTGCCGGCTCGAGGAAGCGCGCGGGCGTCCGGGTGTCCTTCACGTCGGGCATGAAATTCAGCACCAGGAAGTTCACGTGCTGGATCTCGTCGTAGCCCAGCTTCACCGCCTCGCTCGCGGTGAGGCCCGCGGGGATGTGGCCGCTCACCCGCAGCCCCTTGCGGTGCGCCTCCTCGGCGATGGGCGCCACCAGCTCGGGCTTGAGCGAGCTGTAGAGCTTGATCTGGACCATGCCGAGCGCGGCGTACTTGTCCACCCATCCGCGCCCGGTCTTCTCGTCCGCCACCAGCACCTTGGTGGGGCCCTGGTAGGGGCCGGGCCCGTCCATGAAGCCGGCCATGACGATGCGGGTGCCGAGCTCGGTTCCTTCCTCGATGCGCCTGCGGCGCGCGAGCAGCTCGTCGGTGTCGTTGGCGAGATCGCGCACCGTGGTCACGCCCGCGGCCAGGTTGAGCATGCCGTCGTTCGGCGAGACGTGCGCGTGCATGTCCCAGAGGCCCGGGATCAGCGTCTTCCCCGCCGCCTCGACGACCTCCGCGCCCGCCGGGACCGGCCCGGTCGGCTCCACGCGCACGATGCGGTTGCCGTCCACGGTCACGTCCATGTGCGGCACGATGCGGGCGAAGTCCGCGTCGAAGAGGTTGGCGTCGTGGAAGACGAGCAGGCCCCGCGGCCGGTGCGCGAGCTTTTCAGCGAGCCTCCGCGAGCGCTGCTGCTGCGCCTCCTGCGATGCCTTGATGAGCCCGGGCATGGCCGGCTCCCAGCCCGCGCGCACCACCGCGCTCCAGTTCTCGCCCACGGCGAAGAGCTCGCGGTTCCGGTCGAGCCAGAAGTAGTCGGGCGAGAAACCGAGCCCGATCACCGCGTAGAGCGACACCTCCTCGCGTTTGCCGTTGGCCTCCGCGGTGCGGTCGAACAGCTTCTCCACCCGCGCCTCGCCCGCGGGCAACAGCGCGATCCGCCCGCCGCGATCGAGGGCGGCCCGGGCCAGCAGCGCCACCTCCGCCGGCGAGCCGTACATCGACGCGTAGAAGGCCGGCCCCTCCAGCTTGCGCGTCCCCTGCTCCGCCTTGCTCTTCCACGAGGCGGTGCCGTTCGCGATCGAGAAGGTCTCGCGCACCGCGTCCTTCATGTAGTCGTTGCCCTCGATCTCCTCGCGCACGGGCAGGCCGTCCTCGAGCGTGAGGGTGGAGTAGGTCTTCGGGCCCCGGCCGCGGTCGTTGAACTGGAAGAAGGCGCGCAGCCGGTCTCCCTCCTTCCAGACCGCCATCTGTCCGGCTGCCGCGCCCATCGTCAGCACGGTGTAGGCGGTGGCGCCGGCGGGAATGTCCTTCGGCAGTTCGGGAAGGTTCGCCGCCTGGGCGGCGAGCAGGAGCGCGAGGATCGTCATCGGATGTCAGGCCTCCCGCCAGGGCTCCAGCGCACGCAGGGCGGAAAGGATGGCCCGCGTCGCGGTGCTCCGGTTCAAGGTGTAGAAATGGACGCCCGGAGCGCCGCCGCGGAGCAGGTCCGCCGTCTGCAGCGCCGCGTAGGCGACGCCGAGCTGCAGCGCCGCGTCGGGATCGTCTCGGCGCGCGCGCAGGGCCGCGGAGAGGCCGGCGGGGATGTGCGCGCCGCACATCGCCGTGAAGCGCTGGATCTGGTCCACGTTGGTCACCGGCATGATGCCGGGCAGGATGGGCACGTCGATGCCCGCGGCCCTGGCGCGGCCGAGGAAGTCGAAGTAGCGGCGGTTGTCGAAGAAGAGCTGGGTGATGAGGAAGTCCGCGCCGGCTTCCACCTTGGTCTTCACGTGCCGCAGCTCCAGCCCCAGGTTCCGCGTCTCGGGGTGGCCTTCGGGGTAGCAGGCGCCCCCGATGCAGAGCTTGACGCCGCGCTTGTCCGCCACCTCGCGCGCGAGCGCCATCAGGTCGCTGGCGTGGGCCAGCCCTTCCGGGTGGACGATGAACTCGCGCTGCCCGCGCGGCGGGTCGCCCCGCAGCGCCAGCACGTTGGTGATGCCCGCGTCGCAGATGACGGCGAGCTGCTCCTCCAGCTCCTTGCGGGAGACGCCCACGCAGGTGAGGTGGGCCATGGCCTCGATCTCGGTCTCGCGCTTGATCCGCGTCACCATCTCCAGCGTGCGGCCCCGCGACGACCCGCCCGCGCCCCAGGTGACGCTGACGAAGGCGGGCGCCAGCGGCCGCAGCGCGCGCAGCGAGTCGAAGAGCGACACCACCCCGGCGTCGTTCTTCGGGGGGAAGAACTCGAAGGAGAAGACCGGCTCGCCGCGCTCGGCGGCGAAGACGAACAGATCGCAGATTCTCATCGGGGGCGATTCTCCGCCGGAGCGGCGCCGCCGTCGAGGGCTTCGATGCTCCTGCGCCGCCTGCGCGAATGGCGGCGCGAGCCCCGCTCGAGGGAGGGACCGGCGTCGGCAGGGCTCACGGCCGCCGCGGAGGGCTGCGGAGGCGCCGGGGCGGTGGCGGCAGGCTGCGCTGCCCCCGCTCCGCAGGGGGTCGCGCAGTCGGAGAGGGTGAACGAGTCGAGCACCCTGCCGGCGATGTCCTTGACCACGCCGGCGGCATGGCAGCCGCACACGGTCACCAGCGCGTACGAGAGCGCGCTCACGGCGGCCTCGACGCCGGCGGCGGAGCGGTCGGGCTCTTCCAGGGGCGCTCCTCCGGCGCCGAGGACCAGCGAGGGGACGCTGCCCGTCGACGCGCGCTCGTAGAAGTGCTCGTGGCCGGCGAACACCGCCTCGACGGCATGGATCTTCCCGACGGCCTGCAGCGCCGCCCGCACCGCCTCGCTGCCCCCCTGGCCGGGCTGCTTCCGCGAGGGATGCGCGAGCGGTCCGCGGTGCACGAGCACCCAGACGTGGCGCTCGCGGGGAACGCCGCGAAGGTCCTCCTCGAACCAGGCCCGCTGCGCGTCGGAAATCCCCGCCTCCTGCGCGCCGCCGCCCGCGTCGGAGGAGTCGAGCACGCAGACGTGGACCGGGCCGTAGTCGAGCGAACCGTAGGCGGGCATTCCCGGCCGCTGGAAATGGCGCGCGAAGGCGCCATCGCCCTCGCGATCGTCTGCCCGGGCCGCGACGATGGGCGCATGCGCGAGCAGATCGCGCTCCTCCTCGAACCAGGCGCGCCAGGGCGCTTCCTCGCGCGGCGTCTCCACCATGCCGCCCGTGTGCAGCAGAAGCTGCGCCCGCTCCGAGGCGGCGGCCCGCGCCAGGAGCGCGTGATCGCCGTTGTTGCCCCGGTTGTCGCCATAGACGAGCACCCGCACGGGCCCCTCGCTCGCCGGCGCCGGTGGGCTCTCGAACCACGCGTCGCCCACCTCTCCTTCGACGCGGTAGCGGTACCGGGTTGCCGGCTGCAGCGCGCCGAGCGCCACGCGATGCTCGAGCACGGGCTCGCCCGTCTCGCTCGCCAGCCGGTCGGGCTCCCGCGTGCCGTACCACACCCGCCCCAGGCCGGGCTTCTGCGTGGTCCACGCGACGGTCACGCCGCCGGGCGGAAGCGCGAGCAGCCAGGGCCCCGTCGCGACCGCCGGAGGTTGCGGCTGCGGTGCCGCCGGCTCGGGCTCGAATCCCGGCAGCAGGCGCAGTCCGTCGCAACCCGCCATGGCCAGCATCACGGCGAGCGCCCGTCCATATGGACTCCCGAACACCGCGCGACCTTACTGCGCACCCTGGCGCGCGACCAGTTCGTTTCGCGCAAGGCTCCTCTGCCTGCTAGCCTTCGCGCATGCGCCGCCCCGCCCGTGCACCCTCCGACCTCACGGCCGCCCTTGGCCCGTAGGTCGATGTCGGACCCCTCGGGTACGAAGGGGAGGATGCCCGAGCAGCTCAGCTTTGCGCAGGCGAATCGGCGGCAGGGGTTTCGCCTCGCCGTCCTTCCCGACGCGGCCCGCGTGGAGGAGCGCCTGCGCCTTCTCGCGCGCGCCTCCGGCAGCGGCATCGTGGCTGGAAAGGTGGCGTGCAGCCTGGCCGAGCTGGAGCGGGAGCTGGTGCGCGAGGCGCAGAGGGCAGGAGCGTGCCCCGCGCAGGCCTCGCGGTTCGCGCTGCGGCTCGCCCTGCGGGAGGCGGCCCGGAGCCACTCGCAGGGACCGTACTTCGCCATCCGGCACGAGCCCGGCTATGCCCGCGCGCTCGGCGACCTCTCCTCGGCGCTCGTCGAGGGCCTGCTTCCCCCTCGCGACCTCCTCGCGCTCGACGTTCCCGAGCGCGTGCGGGCCGTCGGCTCGACGCTGCGGGCGGCGGAGGAGGCGCTCTCGCGCGCGGCGCTGGTGGATCCCCACCAGGCGCTCCGGCTGGGCCTCGACTTCCTCGAGACGCAGCGGAAGCTGCCGGGCTTCCTCGCCGATGCGTCGGAGCTGGTGTTCGAGGACATCCTCGACTGGACGCCGCTGCGGCTGCGCCTGCTCGCGTCGCTTGCGGCGCTGGTTCCGGTTCGCGTGCGCCTGCCGTGGTCGCCCGGGCGGCCCGAATTGACCGAGGCCCTCGAGCCCACCCTGCGCGCGCTGGAGGGCCTGACCGGCCCCGCGCCGGAGCTGGAGCTGTACGATCCCGCGGAGGGCGCGCCGGCGCTCGCGCCGTTCCTGCGGCGGCTGTTCGCGGCGGAAGGACTGCCCGCGCAGGCGCCGGTCTCGCTGATCTCGTGCGCGTCCCCCGCCGCGCAGGCGCGGGAGGTGGCGGGGCGCTGCGCCGGCCTTCTGGCTCGAGGCGCTGCCCCCGACGGCATCGCGGTCGTGGCCCGGAGCCTGGCCGCGGGCGTCGCGGAGGAGCTGGCCGCCGCCCTGGACCGCGCCTCCGTCCCCTGGCGCGAACGGCGCGGCCGCCCTGCGCTGCTTGCGCCGCCGGTGCGGCTCGCGCTTTCCCTCTACGAGCTGAGCGATCGGCAGTTCCCGCGCGAGCCGCTCGTCGAGCTGCTCTCCTCGCGCCTGCTCTGGCTCGCGGACGGCTCCGATCGGCTGCCGTCCCATGTGCTGGCCCGCTGGCTGCGCAAGTCGCACGTGGTCGACGACCTCAGCGGCGGCGGCTACGCGGCGGGTCTCGACACCCTGGCCGGCCGGCTGCGCCGCAAAGGCAGCGACAGCGCGCAGGTGGAGGAGACCGCGCGCCGCGTGCAGCGGGCGATCGCGGCGGTGCGCGCCCTGCCTGCGCGCGGCAGCTTGCGCGAGCACGCCACCGCGCTCCTGGACCTGCTCGCCGGGTGGGGGCTCTTCCGCAGGCTGCGCGCGCCGGAGCCCGGCGACGCGGGACCCGAGCTCGAGCGCGCGGCCGCGGTTGCGCTGGCGCGCGATCAGGCGGCGGCGCGCGCGCTGGAGGACGCCTGCGCCGGTCTGGTCCGCGCTGCCGCGCAGCTCGGCGATCTCCGGCTCGGCCGCGAGGAGTTCGCGCAGCTCCTCGCCGACTCGCTGTCCGACGCGTCGCTGCCGCCCGGAGGAGCTCGGGGAGGCGCCGTGCAGCTGCTCGAGCTGCGCGAGCTTCCGGGGCGGTCGTTCGAACACGTGCTGGTGGTGGGCCTCGTGGACGGCGAGCTGCCCGCGCGTCCGGCGCCCGATCCGCTGCTCTCCGACGAGGAGCGGCGCGCGGTCAATCGCGCCGCGCGGCGGCCGGTCTTCCGCGTCGCATCGAAGGAGGGCGAGCCAGGGCTGCTTCCGCCGCGGCAGGCGGAGGAGCCGCTGCTCTTCCACCTCGCGCTCTGCGCGGCGCAGCGATCGGTCACGCTGCTCTGGCCGCGCGCCGATGCGCAGGGCCGGGAGCTTCTGCGCTCGCCCTTTGCCGACGAGGCTGCGCGCGCCGCCGCGGCACCGGTGGTGGAGCTGGGGCTTGCGCCGCTTCCCGCGGCGGCGGACTGCGCCAGCCCCGGCGAGCTGCTCGCCCGCGCCGCACTGGATGCGTTCGCCGAGCCGGCCTACAGGGTCACGGCGCCGCCCCCGGCGGCCCTCGCGCAGGAGCTCGCCGCGGCGGTTGCCTGTTCGCCGCTCGGACCGCGCTTCCGCCGCGTCGCCCGGGCCGCGGCGGCAGAGCGCGAACGCGTGCGGGCGTTCGTGGGCGAGATTCCCGCGGGCCGCTTCTCCGGACAGCTCGACGGCGCGGCGCTCGCGCTCGCGCAGGCCGCCTTCGCGTTCGGCGCCGACAAGCCCGCATCCGCGCACCAGCTCGAAGATCACGCCACCTGCGAGTTCCGCACCCTGGGCAAGCGGCTCCTCCACATCGAGGTGGACGATCGCGACGACGCCGAGCTGGGGCAGCGCGAGCGCGGGAACGTGCTGCACCGGTGCCTGGAGCGCTTCTTCCGCCGCCTCCGCGAAGAGGACCGCCTGCCGCTGCAGGGCGCGCTGGAGGAGCTGGCGATCCTGCGCGAGGTGGCCGCCGCGGAGATGGACGCGTTCGCGGCGGAAGAGCACGTCGGACATCCTGCGCTCTGGGACCTGAAGAAGGCCGAGCTGCACGCGGATCTGGCGGCGGTGGTGGAGGCGGACGCCGGCGCGGCGCCGCTGGAGCTGGAGCGGCGGTTCGGCTTCGACGAGGCGGAATCCTGGCCGGCGCTGCGCATCGGCGACGTTCACGTGCGCGGCATCATCGACCGCGTCGATCGCGCCGGCGACGGAACGCTGCTGGTCCTCGACTACAAGTCCGGCAGGCGCGGTCCGCTGCAGGCGAGGCTCAAGGAAGAGGTGCTGCTCCAGCCGGAGTTCCAGCTCCTGCTCTATGCGGCACTCCTGCGCCAGCGCGGCGCGGAGCGGGTGGACGCGGCCTACTTCTCGCTCAAGGACGCGGAGCGCACCCGGACGCTGCGGGAAGGCGGCATCGACCTCGACGCGCTTCCGCTCCCGGAGAAGGTGCTGCAGCGCGTCTCGCTCATGCGCGCCGGGCACTTCGAGGTGCGCCCGCTGAGCTGCGACTTCTGCGACCTCAAGCCGATCTGCCGGCTGGTGGCGCTCCCCACCGATCCGGAGGAGAACGGCGGCGAGGTCTCGCGTGGCTGAGCTCGCGTTCTCGGGCGGCAGCGCGGTGGTGCAGGCGGGCGCGGGCACCGGCAAGACCCACAACCTCGTCTCGCTCTGCGTCCAGCTCCTCGGCGGCGCGCAGCCGCTCCCCCCTGCCCGGCTGTGGGCGGTGACCTTCACCGAGAAGGCGGCCGCGGAGCTGAAGGGCCGCATCCGCGCGCGGGTCGAAGAGCTGGCGGCGAAGGACCCTGCCTTCCGGCGCGTGCGGCGCGATCTGGGGCTCGCGCAGATCGGCACCATCCATTCGCTCTGCGCCCAGATCCTGCGCCGCCATGCCGCGGCGGCAGGGGTCGATCCCGGGTTCCAGCTCTTCGACGAGGCGCAGGGCGCGCGGCTCCTGCGCGAGGCGTGCGAGTCCGCCGCGCTGCGCGCCATGGACGGAGCGCTCGGCTCCGAGGCGGCCTCCGCGGCCCGGCGGCTCTGCGCCGAGATGGGGCTGCGGACGCAGGGGCGTTTCGGCAGCGGCCTCGCCGACGAGCTCTCGGCGCTGTTGCGCAGGGTGGGCGAGACTGGGGTCGCGCTGGAGCCGTTCATCCAGGAACCGGCAGAACCGGCCGCCGCATACGCGAACGCCCTGGAGCGCCTCTCCGCGGCGCTGGCGGACCTCGCCGCGGCGCTGCAGAAGAGCGGCAAGCCGGCGCCGCTTCCGCTCGGCCAGGCGGTGCTGGAGTGCCCGCCGGGCCAGCTCGCGCAGGCGTGGGCCGCGTTGCGCGTCTCCTCGCCGCTCCACCTCCAGGCGCGCGGCGCCGACAAGGAGGCCATCGCCGCCGCGAAGGCCGCGTTCGAGACGCTGCTCGCCGCCGACGCCGGAGTGCGGGGCGCCGGGCTCGGCGCCGACCTGGCGCTGCTCGCGCGCCACGCCTCGAGGCGGCATCGCGAGCTCAAGGCGCGGGCCCGCGGCCTGGATTTCGACGACCTGACCCGCCTCTGCCGCGACCTGCTGGTCGGCGACGCCGCCGCCTGCGCCGCGGAGCGCGAACGGGTGGGCGCGCTCCTGGTGGACGAATTCCAGGATACGAGCCGCGCGCAGATCGAGCTGCTCGAGCGGCTGGGAGGAGAGCGCGCGGTGGTGGTGGTGGGCGATCGCAAGCAGTCGATCTACGAGTTTCGCGGCGCCGACGTCGCCGGGGCCCAGGCGTTCGCGGGCCGGCTGCTCCAGCGCGGGGCGGAGCGGCTGGTGCTGGGCGAGTCGCGCCGATCGCGCCCCGCGCTGGTGGAGTTCGGCAACCTGCTCTTCTCGCGCGCGCTCGCAGGGTCGGGCCGCCCCTTCGACACGCCGTTTGCCCCCGACGATGCCCTCACCGCCTTCCGCCCGAAGGGCCCCGACGGCCCGTGCGCCGAGCTCCTCGACGTTCCCGGGACGGGCGTGGAGGCGGAAGCGGAGCTGCTCGCGCGCCGCATCGCCGCGCTGCTCGCGCCGGGCGCGCCGGAGCGCGTCTTCGATCGCGACGAGCGAGCGCGACCGGTGCGGGGCGGCGACGTCGCCGTGCTCCTGCGCAAGACCACCAATCTGGAATGCTTCCGCCGCGCGCTCCTGCGCCGCCGAATCCCGCATCTCGTCCACAAGGGCCATGGCTTCCACGGCGCGCGCGAGGTCGTCGACCTGGTCTCGCTGCTCGCGGCCGCGACGGACCCGGACGACAGCCTCGCGCTCGCCGCCGTGCTGCGCTCCCCGCTCGGCCCGCTCTCGGACGGAGCGCTGGCCTTGCTGGCGCACCAGCGCTGGCCGCTTGCGCCCGTCCCCGGCCTTTTGCCCGACGACGCCGAGGCGCTGGCGCGGCTGTCGCCCCTGCTGCGCGCCCTGCGGCGCGAGGTGGACCGGCTGGGACCGGCAGCGCTCCTCGAGGCCGCGCTCTCCGCGACCGACTACCTCGCCGCCTGCGCCGGCGGGCTCTACGGAGAACAGGCCGCCGCCAACGTGGAGAAGCTGCTCGGACTCGCCCGCGCGGCAGAGCTGCGCGGCGAGAGCGTGCGCTCGTTCGTGATCTCCCTGCGCCAGCTCGCCGACGACGAGACGCGCGAGCCGGAGGCGGCGGTGGTGGAGGAGCGCGACCCCCACGCCGTGCGGCTGCTCACGGTGCACGCCGCCAAGGGGCTGGAGTTCCCGGTCGTGGTGGTGCCGGAGTGCGCGGCGCCTGCGTACAAGCCGGGCGCCGAGCGCGTGCTGCTCGACCCGGATCTGGGCCTCGCGGTGAAGGCGCGCGGCGCGGACGGCAAGCGCCATTGGGGCGCGCAGGGGTCGGCAGTGGACAGGCGCCGCTGCGAGCGGGGGCTGGCGGAGTCGCGCCGGCTCCTCTACGTGGCGGCGACGCGGGCACGCGATCTCCTCATCCTCTCCGGCCGCGCGGCGCAGCGGCAGGACTCGTGGCGCCTCTGGGTGGACCAGGTCGCGGAGGAGGCGGCCGGGCGCGGTCTCCTGCGGGTGGTGCGCGAGGTGCAGGCGCCCGCCGCGCCGGCATCGTCCACCGCCGCGGTAGACCCGGAACGCGTCGAGGAGCTGCGCCCCGCGGCGCACCCGGACGTGGCGCGCATCGGAGCGGCCCCCGCCACGGGCGAGCCCACCCTCTCGGTTCCGGTGACGCAGCTCGCCGACGCCGCCGGCTGCCCGCGCAGGTACCAGCTCCTCCACGAGCTGCGCCTCGAGGAGCGGCCCGAGCCGGAGCACCCGCTGCCGGATCCCCTGGGCGCGGAGCCCGGCGCGCCCGCGTCGGCGCTGGGCACGCTGGTCCACCGGCTCCTCGAGCTCGCGCCGCTGCGGCTCTCCGGCGCCGAGCGGCGCGCCGAGCTCGCGCGCCTGCTCACCCTGGAAGGGGAAGACCCCGGCCGCCACGGCGAGGTCCTCGACGCCGCATGCGCCTTCCTCGACTCGCCGCTGGCCGGCCGCATGGCGCAGCTCCGGCCGGAGCGCTTGCGCCGCGAGCTGCCCTTCACGCTGCGGCTTGCCCGCCAGGGCGCGCCCGAGCTGCTCCTGCGCGGGCAGATCGACGCGCTGCTCCTCGAGCAGACCGCCACGGTGGTGGACTACAAGCTCTCGCAGCTCCGCGACACCGGGCGCTACGCCGCGCAACTCGATGCCTACGCGCTGGCGGCGCGAGAGCTGATGGCGCCGGCCAGCCTGCCGGTGCAAACCGGCATCGTCTTCCTGCGCTCGAAAGGGGCGCCGTTCGTGGAGCGCGAGCCCGCCGACGCCGAGACCACCCGCCACCGGCTGCTCGACGCCGCGGCAGCCATCGCCGCGGGCCGGAGCAGCGGGACCTGGCCGCGCGTCGAGCCGCCGCGCTGCCGCGATCTGGGCTGTGGGTTCCTGCGCCGCTGCCACCCCGACGCCGCCGCGGCAGCCGCCGACCGACCCTTCACCGCGCCTTGAGGATCGCGGCCCAGGCGGCGAAGACGATCAGCGCCAGCACCACCGCCGCCGTGATCAGGGCCGCCAGGTCGGGTCCGAGCTTCTCCAGCAGCGCCTGCGCCTCGGCGCGCTCCGACTCGGGGCCGCTCCGCGCCGCCTCCGCCGCAAGCTGCCTCGCGCGGCGCAGGTCGCCCGCCTCCAGCGCCCATCGCGCCTTGCCCAGCGGGGTCTGCGGCTGCGTGGCCGAAACCTCCGGGACCGTCTGCCTGCCTTTCCTGGCCATTCGGGGCGCGCACCTTACACCAACGCTGGTACAACGGCAGCACCGATGGCGGAAACCTCCGAGGTCATCGAGTTCCGCAGGGCCTTCGTCTGGCTGCTCTGCGGCATGCTGCTCCCCAGCGTCGCGCTGGTGGCGTTCGGCGTCGTGGCGGTGGCCAACGAGCGCGCGGCGGTGGAGAGGCGGCTGAGCGAGGAGTACGACGCGCGGCTGAGGACCCTGGCCTCGGAGGTCATGTTGCGCCTGGACCGCGCCGCCGACGCCGTGGCGGCGGGCACCCCGGACCCGATCGTCTCGCAGGTGCGGCCGCTGGAGGAGCCCCCGCGCGCCGAGCTGGCCGATGCGGCGCGGCGCGTCTCCATGCTCCCCCCGGGCGGCCACGTCTTCGCCAACGCCGACACCGCCGCCGACCGGCGCGCGTACGCCGTGGTGCGCACCCACCAACCGCTGCCGCAGGCCACCGTTCTCGCCCAGTTCGACATCGGCGAGCTCATCGACGAGGTGCCCGGCCTGGCCGCCGCCCGCTTCCCCCGGGAGCGGGCCGCTTTCCGGCTGGTGCCACCCCGCGAGCCCATCGCCGGCCTGGCGGCGCTCCGGCGCTTCGTGGCCGAGGCGGGTCAGAACTCCACCGTGGTGGGCCGCGTGACGCTGGGGCCGCCCCTGGAAGGCTTTGCCCTCGCCGCCGAGCTGCCGGGAGACGACCCCGCCGCCGCGCTCGCCTTCCGCAACCGCACGCTCTACATCTCGCTCCTCGTCCTCCTCTACGTGGGCATCGGTCTCGGGTTCGGGCTCACCATCCGCGAGATGCGGCGGGCCTACCGGCTCTCGCGCCTGAAGACCGACTTCGTGGCCAACATCTCCCACGAGCTGCGCACGCCGCTGACCTCGGTGCGGCTGCTCGCGGAGACGCTGCGCGACGGGCGCGCCGAGAGCGAGGAGGAAGTGCGCCAGTGCGTGGAGACGCTGGCGGGCGAGTCCGAGCGCCTCTCGCGCATGGTGGAGAAGCTCCTCGACTGGTCGCGCCTGGAGAGCGGCGGCGCCTCGCTCGAGCTGGAGAGGACGGAGGTGCCCGACCTCTTCGACCGCGTCGGCGCCGCCTGGCGCGCGCAGCAGCTCCCCGCGGAGTACCTGACCGAGGTGGAGCCGCTCCTGCCGCCGGTGAACGTGGACCCCGACGCCATGTCGCAGGTGGTGCTCAACCTGTTGCACAATGCGGTCAAGTACACCGGCGACGACAAGCGCATCCGCCTGCGGGCGCGCAGGATGGCGCGCGGCGTGGCCATCGAGGTGGAGGACAACGGACCCGGCGTGCGGCCCCAGGATCGAAAGCGCATCTTCGAGCGCTTCTACCGCGCCGACGACCTGCTCTCGCGCAAGACCGAGGGCACGGGCCTGGGCCTCGCCATCTCCCGCAAGATCGTCGAGCTCCACGGCGGCAGGATCGAGCTGGACACCCGCCTCGGCGAGGGCAGCACCTTCCGCGTCGTCCTCCCCGCCGGGTGACCGCCAATGGCCTGCATCCTCATCATCGAAGACGACCGCTCCATCGCCCTGGGCCTCCGCCTGAACCTGCGCAAGGACGGCCACGAGGTGCGCATGGCCTCCGACGGCGAGACCGGCCTGCGCATGGCGCTGGAGCCGGAGGTGGACCTGCTCGTGCTCGACGTCATGCTCCCGCAGCGCAACGGCTACGAGCTGCTCAAGGAGGTGCGCAAGCGCGGTTCCACCGCCGCCGTCCTCATGCTCACCGCCAAGGGCATGGAGACCGACAAGATCTTCGGCCTGCGCATGGGCGCGGACGACTACCTCACCAAGCCCTTCGGCCTCGGCGAGCTGCTCGCGCGCGTGGATGCGCTCCTGCGCCGCCGCCCGCCGCAGCCCGACCGGCATTCGGTGGCGAAGTTCGGCGAGGTGGAGGTGGATCTCGACAGCCAGGCGGTGGTGCGGCGCGGAGAGCCGGTGGAGATCAGCCCGCAGGAGTTCAAGGTGCTGCGCCTGTTCCTGCAGTCGGGAGGGCGCGCGCTCAGCCGCGAGGACATCCTTGCGCGCTGCTGGGGCGCGGAGTACGAGGGCACGCCGCGAACGGTCGACAACTTCGTCCGCTCGCTGCGCGTCAAGCTGGAGGTGAACGCGGAGGAGCCGCGCCACTTCCTCACCGTGCGCGGGCACGGGTACAGGTTCGAACGGTGAGGCCCTCGTGAAGTTCACCCAGACCGGCTTGCCCGGCGTGATCCTGGTGGAGCCGGACGTCCACCGCGACGCGCGCGGGTTCTTCCTCGAAACCTTCCACGCCGCCCGCTATCGCGAGGGCGGCATCGGCTACGGCTTCGTCCAGGACAACCAGTCGCGCTCGCAGCGCGGCACCCTCCGCGGCCTGCACGCGCAGCGGCAGAGGCCGCAGGGCAAGCTGGTGCGGGCGGTGCGCGGCGAGATCTTCGACGTCGCCGTCGACATCCGCCCCGGCTCGCCCACGTTCGGCAGGCACGTGGCGGCGCGCCTCTCCGAGGAGAACTTCCACCAGCTCTTCGTGCCGCCCGGGTTCGCCCACGGCTTCTGCGTGCTCAGCGAGATGGCCGAGGTCGAGTACAAGTGCACCGCGTTCTACGACGGCAAGGACGAGATCGGCCTCCGCTGGGACACGGCCGGCATCGCCTGGCCGGTGGCGCAGCCGCTGCTCTCGCCCAAGGACGCCGCGCTGCCCTCGCTCGACGAGCTCCGCAGATCGCTGGAGCCCTGATGGCAGAGGCGGCCAACCACGACTCGCGCAAGCGCGCCCGCGAGGTGCAGAGCGGCGCCACCCGGGCGGCGGTGCTGGGGATCAGCGACGGCCTCGTCACCAACGTCTCGCTCATCCTGGGAGTGGCGGGAGCGCAGGCCGGCAATCGCGTGGTGCTGCTGGCCGGGCTCGCCTCGCTGGTGGCGGGAGCCGCCTCCATGGCGGTGGGCGAGTACGTCTCGATGGCGGCGCAGGTGGAGCTCCTCCAGCGGCTGCTCGCCGAGTACCGCGTCTACATGAAGCAGAAGCCGGAGGAGGCGCGCGAGGACCTGGAGGAGTTCATCCGCCGGGGCGGCGTGATGCAGGCCACCGCCCACAACGCCAGCAAGCAGATCTCGCTCGTGCCCGACCGCGCGCTCGCCGTCTACGCGCGGTCGCTGGGACTCGATCCCGACGAGCTGGGCTCGCCGGTCAAGGCCGCCGCCACCTCGCTCTTCACCTTCGCCCTGGGCGCCCTGGTGCCGCTCGTGCCCTGGTTCATCTCCGGCGGCACCCACGCCGCCGTCGCCTCGCTGGTCCTGGGCGGCGCCGCAGCCCTGCTGGTGGGCGGCGTGCTCGGCTTCCTCGGCGGCCGCAACGTCGCCTGGGGCGCCACCCGCCAGCTTCTCGTGCTGGTGGTCGCCGCCGGCGCCACCTGGGGCGCAGGCAAGCTGTTCAACGTGACCGTCACCTGACGGCCGCCGCTCAGTAGAACTTGCCGCCGCTCCCGGCCAGGTCCACCAGCTTCGGGGCCGGCGCGAAGCGCGCGCCGAACCGGTCCTGGTAGCGCCGCAGCCGCTCCACCACCTGCGAGGCGCCCAGCGAGTCGGCGTAGCGGAAGGGACCGCCGCGGAACGGGGGCCAGCCGAGCCCGAAGACCGCGCCGATGTCGCCGTCGCGGGCCGAGCGGAGGATCCCCTCGCCCAGGCAGAGCGCCGCCTCGTTGACCATCTGCAGCACGCAGCGCTCGGCGATCTCGCCCGCCGGCGGCGAGACGCGCTTCTGGCCCTGCGGCGTGAGGTCGTAGACGGTGCGGTCCACCTCCTTCTTCTTCGAGGCGGCGTCGTCGTACAGGTAGAAGCCCTTCTTCGCCTTGCGCCCGAGCCGTCCGCTCTCGGAGAGCTTCTCGAACCCTGCAGGCGGAGCCAGCCGCTCCCCGAACGCCTGGTGCATGATGTGCGCCACCTTCGCGCCCACGTCGAT
The DNA here is from genome assembly GCA_035702105.1 of Myxococcales bacterium. Lineage (GTDB taxonomy): Bacteria > Myxococcota > Myxococcia > Myxococcales > 40CM-4-68-19 > 40CM-4-68-19. The sequence goes on from DASSQZ010000233.1 coordinate 39,719, forward strand.
GCCCACCTCGTCGAGGAGCTGCATCGGCCCCACCGGGAACCCGAACTCCACCAGCGCGCGGTCGATGTCCTCCACCGCCGCGCCGTCGTTGAAGATGAACGCGGCCTCGTTCATGTAGGGCGCGAGGATGCGGGAGGTGTAGAACCCGGGCCCGTCGTTCACCACGATGACGGTCTTGCCGATCTTCTTTCCCAGCGCCACCACCGTGGCCACGGTCTCGGCGCTCGTCTTCGCCGCGCGGATGACCTCGAGCAGCGGCATCTTGTTGACCGGCGAGAAGAAGTGCATGCCCACCACTTTTTCGGGCCGCTGCGCCGCCTCGGCGATGCGCCCGATGGGCAGGGACGAGGTGTTGGAGGCGAAGATGGCGTCGGGAGCCTCGCGCTCCACCTCGGCCAGCACCGCGTGCTTCACCTTGATGTCCTCGAACACCGCCTCGATGATCACGTCGGCGCGCTTCATGCCGCTGTAGTCGGTGGTGCCGGTCACCCGCGCCAGCTTCTCCTCCCTCTCGCGAAAACTCAGCCGCTTGCGCTTGACGCGCTCGTCGAGGATCCCGGCGATCTGCCGCAGGCCGCGCCCCAGCGCCGCGTCGTCCTTGTCCTTGAGCCGCACCGGGATGCCCGCGTCCGCGGTCACGTAGGCGATGCCCGCGCCCATCAGCCCGGCGCCCAGCATCGCCACCTTCTCCACCTTGCGCGGCTTGACGGCGCGATCGTCCACGCCGGTGTCCTTCTTCAGGGCGGTGGTGGCGAAGAAGATCTCCACCAGCCGCCGCGAGACGTCGCTCACCACCAGCTCGCCGAAGAAGTTCGCCTCGACGCGATACCCCTCTTCCGGCCCTTTCTCCACGCCGACGCGCACCGCCTCCAGCGCGTGCTCGGGCGCCGGGTAGTGGCCGCGCGTCTTGGCGAGCAGCGCCTTGCGCGCCTGCTGGAAGAGGATGCGCCGCCCCACCGGATTGTCCTCCAGCGCGATCTGCTGCAGCGTCTCGGTGCGCAGCAGCTTCGGCAGCGAAAGCTCCACCTTCTTGCGCTCGATCTTCAGCGCTCCGCTCGCCAGCTCCAGCGCGCGCCGCCGGGCCACCTCGAGCAGGATGGCCCTGGGCACCACCTCGTCCACCAGCCCCAGCTTGCGCGCCCTGGCCGCACGCACCGGGTTGCCGGCGAGGATCATGTCGAGGGCCGCGGCGATGCCGATCAGGTGCGGCAGCCGCTGCGTCCCGCCGCCGCCGGGAATGAGCCCGAGCTGGACCTCGGGTTGGCCGAGCTGCGTCTTGCGGTCGTCGGAGGCGATGCGGTACGTGCACGCCAGCGCCAGCTCCAGCCCGCCGCCCAGGGCCGGCCCATGGATGGCAGCGACCACCGGCTTGCGCTTGCCCAGGTCCTCGAGGCGCTGCATGGCCTGCTGCCCGGCGCGCGCCAGCGCCGTGGCCTCGGGCGCTGTCGTCACCCGCGCCAGCATCGCCACGTCGGCGCCCACCACGAAGCTGTCGGGCTTGGCGGACGCGATCACGATGGCCTTGACCCCGGCGTCCTCGGCGAGCCTGCCGAAGGCCTCGTCGAAGTCCTGCCTGAAGCTGTCGCGCAGCGTGTTCACCGGCTCGCCGGGCACGTCGTAGAGCACCAGCGCCACGCCGTCCGCGGACGTCTCGACCCTCAGCGCGCTGGCCATGGCTACGTCCTCTCCAGGATGCAGGCGGCGCCCAGCCCGCCCGCGGCGCAGATGGAGACGAGGGCGGTGTTCTTGCCGCTGTCGGCGAGCTCGCGCAGCGCCTGGTGCACCAGCCGCGCGCCGGTGGCGCCGAAGGGATGCCCCAGCGAGATGCTGCCGCCGCGCGGGTTCAGCTTCTCGTCGGGGACGTCGCCGATGGGTTCGGCCCCTCCCAGGTGCTCGTCGGCGAACTTCCTCGACCCCCAGGCCTGCAGGTTCGAGAGCACCTGGGCGGAGAAGGCCTCGTGGATCTCCACCAGGTCGATGTCGGAGAGCTTCATCCCCGCGCGCTTGAGCGCCTTCGGCGCGGAGAACGCCGGCGCCTGCAGGAGCTGCCATGCGGGATCCACGGCGGCGTAGGCATAGGCGCGCAAGAAGCCCAGCGGGGCGAGCCCCAGCTCCCGCGCGCGCTCCTCGGCGCAGATCACCAGCGCCGCGGCGCCGTCGGTCAGGGGAGACGAGTTGCCTGCGGTGATGCTGCCGTACTTGCGGTCGAACACCGGCTTGAGCTTCGCGTAGCCCTCGAGCTTCGAGTCCTTGCGGACGATGTTGTCCTCGGAGACCACGGTGCCGAAGTCGTCGCCGGTGAAGACGCGCATCACTTCCTTGCGGAACTTGCCGCTCTCCCAGGCCTGGGCGGCGAGCGTGTGCGAGCGGTGCGCCCAGGCGTCCTGGGCCTCGCGGGAGATGCCGTTCTCCTTGGCCATCTTCTCCGCCGACTCGCCCATCGACATGCCGGTGGAGTACTCGGCGATGGCAGGCGGCACCGGCAAGAGGTCCCGCGCCCCCACGTCGGAGAACGCGCGCACCTTTTCCAGCAGGGTCCTGCCGCGGGAAGCGGCCACCACCGCCTGGGCCACCGGCCGGGAGTAGGTGATGGGGACGTCGCTCATCGACTCGGTGCCGCCCACCAGCGCGAGGTCGATCTCGCCCAGGGCGATGGAGTCGGCAGCGCTGGTCAGGGCCTGCAGGCTGGTGGCGCAGGCGCGAAC
>DASSQZ010000234.1:0-4027 GCA_035702105.1 Myxococcales bacterium
GGAGGGCTGGGACAACATCGACATCGTCGGGTGGATGGGCTACCCGATGCAGATCAAGGTGAACTTCCTCTGCCGCGACTCCATCCTCGCGGCGCCCATCGTGCTCGACCTGGCGCTGTTCGGCGACTTCGCGGCGCGGGCAGGGATGAAGGGCATCCAGGAGTGGCTCAGCTTCTACTTCAAGAGCCCGCAGCACGCCGCCAGCGTGTACCCGGAGCACGACCTCTTCGTGCAGAAGGTTCGCCTGGAGAACAACCTGCGCTACGTGATGGGCGAAGAGCTGATCAACTACCTCGGTTCCGACTATACGAACGAGTAGATGCTCGCGTTCCTGCTCGTGCTCGCGCAAGCTGCGGCCCCTGCTCCGAAAGGGCTGACGCTGCGCGAGCTGCAGGAGGCCGCGCGCAAGAACGATCCGCGCGTCCGCCAGGCGGTGGCCCAGCTCGAGAACGCGCACGGCAAGCGCGACGAGGCCGACTGGGCGTTCTTCCCCAACTTCCAGACCACCGCCTACGTGGCAGGGCCCACGCAGGAGCACCGGCTCGCCGGCGGCGACAACGGCGATCCGCGGCTCCTCACCCCAGGAAGCACCGGCGGCCTCTTCCACGGCGAGCAGGGCGTGACCGCGCACGCCGAGGTGCAGGCCATCCTGCCCATCTGGACCTTCGGCAAGCTGACCGCGGGCAAGAGCGCCGCGCGGCACCTGGTCGACGCCACCGAGGCCCTGCTGCAGCGGGCCCGGGACCAGGCCGCCTTCGACGTGGCGCGCGCCTACTGGGGCTACCAGACCGCCCGCAACGCCGACGATACGGTGCAGAAGGTGCGCGACCGGCTCGCCGAGGCGAAGAAGACGGCCGACAAGCTGCTCGCCGAGAAGAGCGAGCAGATCAGCAAGTCGGACTCGATGAAGATCGACTACCTGGCCGAGGAGATCGAAGCGCAGCACGCCTCGGCGCTGAAGAACCGCGACCTGGCGCTCACCGGCCTGCGGCTGCTGGTTGGCGTGGAGCCGGGCAAGGAACTGCCGGTGGCCCAGCAGGACCTGCCTCCGGCGCCGCAGGCGCCCAACCCGGACGAGCTGCTGCGTCGGGCGCTGGAGCAGCGGCCGGAGACGCGCGCCGCCAACGAAGCGGTGGCTGCGCGCCAGGCGCTGGTCGATCTGGAGAAGGGGCGCTTCTGGCCCGACCTGGGCCTGGTCGGGGGCGTGAAGTTCACCGAGACCACCAACGCGAGCAGCCCGCCCTCGCCCTTCCTCTACAACCCGTACCACGATGCCTCGGGGTACATTGCGCTCGGGCTGCAGGGGACCTTCGACATCCCGCAGAAGCTCGCGCGCCTGCGGCAGGCGGAAGCCGATCTCCACGAGGCGCAGGCGCTGCAGATCGGCGCGCAGCAACTGGTCCGGCTGGACGTGCAGCAGGCGCTGGGAGATCTGGCCGAGGCGCGGGTGAAGGTGGACCGCTATACGAAGGAGTCGCAGATCGGCAAGCAGCTCGCCACCCAGGCCGGCGTCGCCTTCGACTCGGGCCTGGGGGAGGCGCGCGAGCTCCTGGAGGACACGCTGCTCTACACGCGCGCGGAGGGAGCGCGGCTGGAGGCGCTGTATGCGGCCCAGCTCGCCTGGGCGGCGCTGGAGAAGGCGGCCGGCGGCACGCTCGAGGTTGCAGGCCGTTGAAGCCTGTGTCATCGCACGCGTCCAAGGAAGCGAGGAGAGCTCCGTGACCTCCATTGCCGTCGCCTTGATCGTCGCCGCCGTACAGCCCGGCTCCGCCAGCGCGGCGGTGCAGAAGACGCAGGATCGCGTGCGCACCGCCCTGGACGCCTGGTTCAAGTCCGAGGGAGCCGCGCGCGTGAAGGCGCGGGAGCGCGCCCGCGGAGTCGTCGGAGAGCTGATCGACTTCGACACGCTGGCGAAGAGCACGCTGGGGTCGAAGTGGGAGACCACCAGGCCCGCCGAGCGCGCCCGCTACACCAAGGCGCTCAAGGGCGCCATGGAGGCCAACTACCTGGCCAAGATGCAGAAGGGCAAGAGCTCGGACGTGGACAAGATCCGCATCGACCTGCTCGGCGAGGAGCAGGGTCCGCAGGGAACGGTGGTGCACACCAAGGTGCACTCGGGCGAGGACACCGCCGCCATCGACTACGTGATGGAGAAGGGCAAGAAGGGCTGGAAGGCGGTGGACGTGATCACCGAGGGCGTGTCGCTCGCCGACACCTACCGTGAGCAGGTGGCGAAACTGCTGCAGAAGAAGGGGCTCGACGACGTGATCGCGGCGCTGGACAAGAAGCGCAAGTCGCTGGAGTCGGAGGTGGAGAAGCCCGCCGCTTCCGGCAGCGATGCGTCCGCCAAGCAATAGGGGCGCCGCCATGATCCGCTACTTCGCCTACGGGTCCGCGCTCTCCACCCGCCACATCGCCGAGTGGGCCGGCGAGCACGGCGTCGATCCCCGCCTCTTCGCGCGCGGGGTGCCCGCGGTGCTGCGCGGCTACCGGCTGGTGTTCGACGTGGAGAGCCGCTTCTGGGGCGGCCGCGTCGCCAACCTCGCCCCCGACCGGGACGGCGAGGTGCACGGCGTGCTCTTCGAGATCCCGCCCGCTGCGCAGGAGGCGGTGCTGCGCAAGGAGGGGGTCGCGACCGGGCTGTCGCAGGAGCTGGACGTGACGGTGCAGGCCGGCGAAGGCCCCGTCGCCGCGAAAGCATTCGTCGCGCGCCCGGAGAAGCGCGGCGCGCCGGGTCCCGCCAGCGCGCGGCTGCTCGCAGTTCTCGTGGAGGGAGCGCGGGAGCGCGGCCTACCCGAGAGGTGGGTGGCGTTTCTGGAGGGTCAGGCCTCGTCCGCGCCGCAGCCCGCGGCCGGCCGGGTTGGACTGCGCGTGAAGTGATTGGCCGATACACCAGCCGCTCTCGAAGACTGTCTCGTTCCGCGCGGTGAAGCGCGCGGTGTCAGGCATACCCCCAGCGCCGCCGCAGCGTCCACTCCGCGCCCACCACCAGGCAGAGCAGCACCAGCACCTTCCAGTTGTCCCAGAGCGGCTTGCTGCTGCGCTGCCCCACCTCCACCCGCTCCGGGTCGCGCCACGGCAACCCCGAGAGCTGGTCTGCAGGGTCGACCATGCGCCCCTTGGTGGCGGAGGCCACTGCCTGGAGGATGTCCGGCCGTGGCGCGGCCTCGATCTGCTCGCGCGACGCCGCCGCCACCACGAAGGCGTCTTCCGCCTCGCCGACCACCGTTCCATCGGCGCGGCGGGCGGTGGCCTGGGCCTTGTACGCGCCGGGCGGAAGCGGCTTGAGCACCACGCGGGCATTGCCGTCGGGACCCGACTGCGCCGTTCCAGCGGGGCGCGGAGCAGGATCGGTGGCGGACGAGATGACCACCGCGATCTGCGCGCCCGCGGCGGCGCCGTAGTCGCTTCCCCGCACCTGCACGTCCAGCGACGGCGCCTCGCCGCCGGGCTCGAACGCCGGCCGTTCCGCCGTCACCCGCATCGGCGTCAGCGCCGGATCGCGCACCAGCCAGCGGATGGCGGAATGCCAGAACGTCTCGTACGCGCGGGGCCCCTGCTGTGCGCCGGCGGCGAGGAAGCTCCAGTACCACGACGAGTCGGTGAGCAGCGCCAGCACGCGACCGCGGCCCGCCTCGCCGACCACCAGCACCGGCCGCCCTTCCCCGGACTGGAGCAGGACCTGCGCGCCGGTCTTGAGCGGGCCGGTGGTGTTGAGCCCGGGCAGCCTGGGCAGCGCCGACCAGAGCGACTCGTTCTGTTGCCCGCCCGCGGCCAATTCCGTGATCGGGTGCCGCCGCCCCGCCTCGGTGAGATGGAGCTGCACCGGCGTCTCGTCGATGGCGGTGGGCCCCGAGGGCAACAGCGACACCGGCAACACGTCCTCGATGGGAGTGCCCGAATAGTCCCCGGCGGAAAAGCTCTGGTCGCCGCCGATCATCGCGAAGGCGCCGCCGTCGCGGACGTAGGCCGCGATGCCGTCGAGGTACTGCGACATGCGGTAGGGCCGGTGGTTGAAGTTCTGGAA